>JAWWPM010000498.1:0-3132 GCA_033854915.1 Nocardioidaceae bacterium | reverse complement strand
TGGTGATGTCGGTGACCGGGGCGCCGGTCTTCGCGGCGAGCTGCGAGATCGCCCGGTTGTGGTCGAGCCGGGTCAACGCGGAGAAGCGCGACGAGGGGATGTCGGGGGCGTTGCTCATCGCGATCAGGGCGTTGGTGTTGGCCGGGTTTCCGGTCACCCCGATGCGTACGTCGTCGGCGGCGACCTTGTTGAGCGCCTTGCCCTGCGCGGTGAAGATCGCGCCGTTCGCCTCCAGCAGGTCGCCCCGCTCCATGCCCGGGCCGCGCGGACGCGCGCCGACGAGGAGGGCGAGGTTCACACCGTCGAAGATCTGCTCGGGGTCCGAGCCGATCTGGACGCCCGCGAGCGTCGGGAAGGCGCAGTCGTCGAGCTCCATGACGACACCCTCGAGCGCCTTGAGCGCCGGCTCGATCTCCAGCAGCCGCAGTTCGATGGGGCGGTCGGGGCCGAGCAGCGAGCCGCTGGCGAGGCGGAACAAGAGGCTGTAACCGATCTGGCCGGCGGCGCCGGTGACGGCGACCTTGAGGGGAGCTGTGCTCGCGGATGGGCTCACGGGATGACTCCTCGGGACACGTGGCCGCGACGTCGCGCGACCACCGAATCGGATGTCACCGACGCTAGCAGCGCGCGCGGGTCGTCCGGCACGTGGGCTGGCATGCTGCAGCCATGACTCGCCGGCCGGCCCAGCTGGTCGTCCGGGCAGCCCGCGCGGCGGTCCTCGTGCTCGGTGCCGGGCTTCTCGGCGGCTGCGGCGGGTCGCCCGCCCCGGTGGGGCCGTCCGGCGTCGACGGCCTGACCATCCCCACCCCACACCCCGACCCGGACGGCTTCGCCGACCGCGTCGACAACCGCTGGTTCCCCCTCGCCGCCGGGACGCGTTGGGTCTACCGGCGCTACACCCCGACCAGCCTCGACACCGTGGTCGCGACGGTGCTGCACGACCACCACGCGGTCGAGGGCGTGACGACCACCGCGGTGCGCTTCAGCGTCCGCCGCCCCTCGGGTGGTACGACGTTCGCAGCGGTCCGCTGGTACGCCCAGGACACCGCGGGCAACGTCTGGTGGTTCGGCCAGCGGGTCGGTCGTACCTTCCCCGTCGATCCGCTCGCCACCGCGTCCTGGCTCGCCGGTCGCAGGGGGGCCGAGGCCGGCCTGGTGATGCCGGCGCATCCCCGGGTCGGCGACGGGTTCGCCAACGGCACCCAGCCCGGCACCATGGAGCGCCGCTCCACCGTCGTGACCGTCGACGCGTCGGTGGCGCTGCCCAAGGGCGAGTACCACCACGCCATCGAGACCCGCGACCTGAGCCCGCTCGCGCCGATCCGGATCGTGCAGACGTTCTTCGCCCCGGGCATCGGCATGGTCTCCCAGGACACCATGGACGCCGTGGACACGCAGCTGACGCTGGTGCGGGTCAGCCGGCCCTGACGGCCGGCCGGCTCACTGCTGGGGCCGGATCTGGGTGTGCCCGTCGTCGTCGGGCGCGGCGGTCGGAGGTGCGGCCGGAGGCACGTTCCCTGCTGCGCCACCACCCTCCTGCCACTGCTGCTGGAACGCGTCGGGAGCGCCGTACCCGGGGACGGCGCCGGTGGCGCCGTTGCCGAACCGCAGGCCGGACCCGGCGACCGGCTCGTCCCCGCGGCCGAAGAGCGCCGGGTAGGCGAAGCCCGCGAGGGCCCCGCCGACCAGCGGGGCGAGGATGAACAGCCACAGGTCCTGGAGCGCGTCGGCACCGCCGAAGAGCGCGGGCCCGATCGAGCGGGCCGGGTTGACCGAGGTGCCGGTCGCCGGGATCGCGACCATGTGCACCGCGAAGAGGGTGAGCCCGATCGCGAGCGGCGCCAGGGCCGGGTGCTCGTTGCGGGAGTCGGTGACCGCGAGGATCACGAACACGAAGACCGCGGTCAGGATCAGCTCGAGCACGAAGGCGGCCCACCAGGAGATGCCCGAGCCCGAGGCGCCGAACGAGTTGGTGCCCATGTGGTGGTCGGCGGTGAAGCCGGGGAATCCGTGGGCGACGATGAAGAGCCCGAGCGCACCCACGACCGCACCGACGACCTGCGTGATCATGTAGACGAGTGCCTCGCTCCACGGCACCCGGCCGCCGATCGCGGCACCGATCGAGACCGCGGGGTTGAAGTGGCCTCCGCTGATCCGGCCGACGGCGTAGATCATCACGGCCACCGCGATGCCGAAGGTCAGCGCGATGCCCGTGTAGTCGGTCAGCTGCCCGCCCTCGGCGCCGAGGATCACCACGGACCCGACGCCGAAGAAGACCAGGACGAACGTGCCGAGGAACTCGGCGGTCAGCTTCTGGCCGATCGCTGGTGCCGGTGCCGTGGACGTGTCGGACATCGAGGGCTCCCTCTCCGTTGCGCAGCAACCCGCCGGACGGGCCCGGTGCCGACGATATCGCCGGCCGGCCCTGGTTTGCCTGACCCACACGCGCCCAACTAGCGTCGAAGACGTGACCGACGCCGTGCAGCCCTCCCCGATCATCTACACCCACACCGACGAGGCGCCGCTGCTGGCGACGTACTCCTTCCTGCCGATCATCTCGGCGTACGCCGGGCAGGCCGGGGTGGACGTCGAGACCCGTGACATCTCGCTGGCGGGCCGGATCATCGCCCAGTTCCCGGACCGCCTCACCGACGAGCAGCGGCAGGATGACGCACTGGCCGAGCTGGGCGAGCTGGCGACGCGGCCCGAGGCCAACATCATCAAGCTGCCCAACGTCTCGGCCTCGATGCCGCAGCTGAAGGCGGCCGTCGCCGAGCTGCAGAGCCAGGGCTACGACCTGCCCGACTATCCCGACCACCCGGGCACCGACGAGGAACGCGACGTCCGGACCCGCTACGACAAGGTCAAGGGCAGCGCGGTCAACCCGGTGCTGCGCGAGGGCAACTCCGACCGTCGCGCCGCCGACTCGGTCAAGCAGTACGCCCGCAACCACCCGCACTCGATGGGGGCCTGGAGCCCGGAGTCGAAGACCAACGTCGCGACCATGGGCGAGCACGACTTCAAGTCCAACGAGCGCTCGGTGGTGCTCGACAGCGACGACACGTTGCGCATCGAGCACGAGGCCGCCGACGGCACGGTCACCGTGCTCAAGGACTCCCTGCCCGTGCTGGC
>JAWWPM010000497.1:0-4016 GCA_033854915.1 Nocardioidaceae bacterium | reverse complement strand
TGATCTCCGAGGGCGGCGGCGTCTACCCGCGCTCGCTGAAGTCGGTCCCGATCAGTGCGCAGGTGCGGGCGGCGCTGGGGCTCGACAAGGACGCCGACAAGATGACGCCGGCCGAGCTGATGAAGGCAATCCTCCAGGCGCCGGTCGACCTGCTCTGGAACGGCGGCATCGGCACCTACGTGAAGTCCGGTGACGAGACCCTCGCCGAGGCGGGCGACAAGGCCAACGACGCGATCCGGGTCGACGGCGACCAGGTCCGCGCCAAGTGCGTCGGCGAGGGAGGCAACCTCGGGCTGACCCAGCGTGGCCGGATCGAGTACGCCCTGCACGGTGCCGAACGCAAGGGCGGCGCGATCAACACCGACTTCATCGACAACTCCGCCGGCGTCGACACCTCCGACCACGAGGTCAACATCAAGATCCTGCTCGACCGGGTGGTGGCCGCCGGCGACCTCACCGAGAAGCAGCGCAACCACCTGCTCGCGGAGATGACCGACGAGGTTGCCAGCCTGGTCCTGCGCGACAACTACGAGCAGAACCTCGCCCTGGCCAACGCCGCGGCCAACGCCCCGTCGCTGCTGCACGTGCACGAGGACTGGATGCGCACCCTCGAGCGTGAGGGAGTCCTCAACCGTGAGCTCGAGGGCCTGCCCAGCTCACGCGTCGTACGACGTCGGATCGACCGCGAGGAGGGCCTCACGGTGCCGGAGCTGTCGGTACTCCTGGCCTGGACCAAGATCCTGCTCGCCGACAAGCTGATCGACTCCGACCTGCCCGACGACCCCTACTGCCACGTCGACCTGATGGCCTACTTCCCGACCCAGCTGCGCGAGGGCTTCGAGACCGCCATCGCCGAGCACCCGCTGCGCCGCGAGATCATCGTGACCCAGGTCGTCAACGACCTGGTCAACGGCGCCGGCATGACCTTCTGGCCGCGGCTGGCCGGCGAGACCGGGACCAGCCCCGCGGAGCTGACCCGAGCGAACTTCGTGGCCCGCGAGATCTTCGGCTCGCTGCCCCTGCGTGACGAGATCAAGAAGTTCGACAACACCCTCAGTGCGTCGTGCCAGACCCGGATGCGGATCGAGATGCGCACCCTGGTCGAGCGGGCCTCCCGCTGGCTGGTCAACAACCGCCGGCCGCCCCTCGACAGCCAGGGCACCGTCGACTACTTCAGTGCCCCGGTGCAGGCGCTCATGGGCGAGCTCCCGTCGTTGCTGACCGGCCGCGAGCTGCGTGCCTTCCAGGTGCGGATGAAGTCGCTGACCGACCAGGGCGTGCCCGACGAGCTCGCCTCCCGTGTCGCCGGGCTCCACCCCGCCTACATGCTGCTCGGCGTCGTCGAGATCGCCGACCGGATGTCGCTCGATCCGGTTCAGGTCGCGCGTCTGCACTTCGCGCTCGGCGAGCGGCTGGGGCTGCCCGACCTGGTCAACCGGATCCTCGACCTGCCCCGCGACGACCGCTGGCAGACGATGGCCCGGGCTGCGCTGCGCGACGACGTGTACGCCGTACACACCCAGCTCACCGCGCAGGTCCTGCGTGACACCTCGCCCGACGAGCCGGTGCCGGCGCGGATCCAGGAGTGGGAGGACGGCGACAGCGTCGTCGTCTCCCGCGCGGCCACCACGCTGGAGGAGATCTGTCGCGACGACGCCGGTGACCTGGCCCGGATGTCGGTCGGCCTGCGCGTCGTGCGCGGACTGCTCGCCAACTGAGCTCCACCCGGACGCACCGACCGGCCCGCAGCCACAGGGAGGGCGTCGGGCCGGTCGGCTCGGGGGATCGGTCAGCCGCGCGAACGTGATGCGCGTGAGACGCGGCCGCCCCGTGGGCGCCGCCCGCGAATCCTCGGGAAAGCGAGCGAGCGACGCCACATCTGTGTCGGTCAGTGGTGGTGGTGATGGACCTCCGCTTCGGCCTCGGCCATCGAGTCGGGGTCGTACTCGTTGTCGGCGGTGATGTCGCTGCGGGTCACGGTCAGGAAGACCACCAGGGCCAGGATGGCGCCCAGGAAGATCACGCTGGTCGCCGTCGTACCCAGGCCCAGGGCGCCGTCACGGCGCGACTGCGACATGTAGTCGCCGAGCGACGCACCCAGCGGCCTGGTCAGGATGTAGGCCAGCCAGAAGCTCAGTACGGCGCCCATCCGGAACCCGTAGTGGCCGAGCGCGACGAGCAGGATCGCGGCCGCGAAGATCAGCACCGCGGTCGCGTAGCCGAACCCGAGCCGCTCGGAGAGCAGGTCGCCGCCGGCGGTGCCGAGGGCGAACGTGAACAGGATCGCCAGCCAGTAGAACCCCTCACGGCGAGGGGTGCGGATGGTGTGGATCGACAGCGTGCGTTCGACGACCCACCACGCACTGAACGACAGGGCGAGCAGCCCGGCGAAGATCGGCGTGGTCACGGTGGTCGGGACGCCGTGCCCGTCGGTGAGGTTGTCGGTGATCAGGGTGCCGAACACGCTGAGCAGCACCACGGTCAGCCAGTAGATCCACGGCACGTAGCACCGGACCCGGAGCTGCAGTGCCAGGGCGGCGAGGAACGCCAGCCCCATCACGAGGGTGGTGTTGGTCAGGCCGAGGCCCAGGGTCTCGTTGAGGTAGTCGGCGAAGGTCTCGCCCACGGTGGTGCACAGGACCTTGATCAGCCAGAAGTACAGGGTGACCTCGGGCACCTTGTTGACCAGGTGGGCATACCGGTCGACGTAGTCGCGCTCGCGCGCGGCGGTCGGATCGGTGGCCATGCTCCCAGCGTGCGGGACGCCGCCTGCCACGCACCTGAACGGGTGCCGGTCACCGGGCGGGCGCCCGCACCTCGAACCGGCCGCCCGGCCCGGGCCGGGCGACCAGGTCGGCACCGACCGCCCTGGCCATCCGGCGAGCCAGCGGGAGGCCGAGGCCGGCGCCCTCGGAGCTCGTGGTGTGCCCGGGTTCGAAGACCGCCTCCAGATCCTCGGGAGTGACGCCGGGACCGTCGTCGAGGACCGCGATCACGACCGTGCCGCCGTCGCGGGACACCTCGACCCGCGGCCGCCCGGAGCCGTGCCGTTCGGCGTTGTCGAGCAGCGGGCGTACGGCGGCGGCGAGCGGCGAGGCGGGTGCGGCCAGCACCACGGCGTCGTACGACGAGGGGGGCAGGCCGAGAGACTCGAGCAGCTGGCCGACGGTCGCCCGGTCGTCGGCGTCGGCGTGCGCCCGGGCGACGGCGAGCATGGTGTCGATGGAGTCGCGCATCCGCAGGGCTGCCTGGTGGATGCCGTCGAGGCCCTCGCGCTGCGAGCGCGTCGCGGTGGCCCGGGCGAGGTCGGCCTCGGCCAGGATCACCGACAGCGGCGTGCGCAGCTCGTGGGCGATCTCGTCGGTGAGCCGGCGCTCGGCCGAGAGCGCGTCGACGATCCGCTCCAGCATCAGGTCCAGGGTCCGCCCGAGCTGCGCGATGTCGTCGCCGCCCGGCCCGGGGTCGAAGCGCGCGCTCAGGTCGTGCTCGCGCCAGTCGTCGGCGAGATCGGACATCGCCCGCACCTGGCGCAGCGAACCTGACGCCGCCACCCAGGCCGCGGCCGTCGCGACCACCACGGTCCCCGCACCGAGGAGCAGCGAGAGCCACAGCGAGTGGCGCTCGGCGAGCTCGTAGGGCTCGAGGTACTCCGCGGCGACGACGGTGGCGATCCGCTGGCCGCCGCGCACGACGGGGAGTGCGTAGAACGTGACCTCGCCCTGCCTGACCTGTCGCGTCTGGGGCACGGCGGCCAGGCTGCGGACCGACTGGTCGAGCGCCGGCTGGGAGAGGTTGCCGTCCACGAGTGTGCCGTTGGCGTCGAAGATCCAGACGTTCTGGTCGAGCACCGACGAGTTCTGGTCCAGGATCCGCAGCCCCTGCTGGTCGCGGATCACGGTCGCGGCCGCGGCCTGCGCTCGCGAGGTGAGCCGCGAGTGGGCGGTCGCGTCGTTGCTGCGGGCGAGCAGCACCTGGACCCCGATGACGAGCACTCCTGCGGTGAGGGTGGAGACCAG
>JAWWPM010000496.1:0-2577 GCA_033854915.1 Nocardioidaceae bacterium | reverse complement strand
ACGCGATCGGGGTTGGTCACCTTGACGACCCGGTTGTCGACCTCGATCTCGGTGAACGGCGACGCCATGACCCCACCTTGCCATCCCTGGCCCCTATCGTGCCGCCATGGACTTCGACCAGCCGCCGGTGCTGCGGGTGACGGTCGACGAGGAGCGGCCGCTGCCGGCCCACGAGTGGCCGGCGACGATCCCCGCGGTCGCGCAGCTTCTGCGGCACGGGCTCGAGCTGGGCCACGGCGTCACGTTCCTGGTCGGCGAGAACGGGTCGGGCAAGTCCACGATCGTCGAGGCGGTGGCGATGGCCTACGGGCTCGGCCGCGAGGGCGGCTCCACCGGCAGCCGACACGGCACCCGGGCCTCGGAGTCGCCACTGTCGCAGAGCCTGCGCCTCGAGCGCGGGCTGGGAGCCGGGCGCTGGGGCTTCTTCCTGCGCGCCGAGACCATGCACGGCTTCTACACCTACCTCGAGGAGAACCCGGGCCCCCAGGACTCCGCCCGGAAGGACCCCCTCTTCCACGAGATGAGCCACGGTGAGTCGTTCCTCGAGGTGCTCGCCCGGCGCTTCGACTCCCCCGGCTTCTACTGCCTCGACGAGCCCGAGGCGGCGCTCTCCTTCACCTCGACGCTGAGCCTGATCAGCACCCTGCTCGACCTGGCCCGTAGCGGTGGCCAGGTGCTCTGCGCCACCCACTCCCCCGTGCTCGCGGCGCTCCCCGGCGCGACCCTGCTGGAGGTCGGCGAGTGGGGCTTGCGAGAGACGACGTGGGAGGCGATGGACCTGGTCTGGCACTGGCGCCGTTTTCTGACCTCACCGGAGGCCTACCTGCGGCATCTGGGCTCGGACTGAGCGGTTCGAGTGCTGTGCCGGTCGCGGTAGCGACCGCTTCAGCACTCGACCACGAGGGGCGGTCAGGTGCGGCGCAACAGGGCGATGAACATCGCGTCGGTGCGGTGCCGGTGCGGCCAGAGCTGGACGGTGCCGGGAAGGGGTCCGGCGCTGTCGGGCACGGCGAGCGGCACCGGCTCCAGCGTGACCCCGGGCCGCCCGTCGAGACCCTGGGCGTCGCGACCCTGGCCCTGGAGACCCTGGGCGTCGAGCACCCGGGACACCACCCCGGCGGTCTCGGCCAGCACCGGCGAGCAGGTCGCGTAGACCACGACTCCCCCGGGGCGGACCAGCGACAGGGCCGAGATGAGCAGGGCGACCTGGAGCTCCACCAGCCCGGTCAGGTCGTCGGGGCTCTTGTGCCAGCGGGCTTCGGGGCGGCGGCGCAGCGCGCCCAGTCCGGAGCAGGGCGCGTCGACCAGGACCCGGTCGAAGCTGCCGGGCTCCCAGGGCGGGGCGGTGCCGTCGGCCACGGTGACGGCCTCGACGCCATCTGCGCCCGACAGGACACGGCGGACCAGGTCGGCCCGATGCGGCTGGAGCTCGGCCGCGACGAGGCGCGCGTCCCGCCCTGCGGCCAGCGCGGCCAGCAGAGCCGCCTTGCCGCCCGGCCCGGCGCAGAGGTCGAGCCAGCGCCGGTCAGGTCCGTCCAGTGGTGCCTCCGCGAGGGCGACGGCCACGAGCTGCGATCCCTCGTCCTGCACGCCGGCCCGACCCGCGGCGACCGCCGGCACGCTGCCGGGATCGCCGCCGGCCGAGACCACGCCGTACGGCGAGAAGCGGGTGGGCTCGCCGGGCAGCTCGTCGCGGGTCGACCGACCCGGGCGGGCGACCAGGGTCACCGCAGGCGAGTCGTTGTCGGCCGCGAGGAGGGCGTCGATCTCGGCGGCGCCGACGGCCTCGGTGAGCAGGTCGACGATCCACTGCGGGTGGGAGAACCGGACCGTCCGGTCGGCATCGAGGAGGTTCAGCCAGCCGGCGACGTCGCGGGCGGAGACCTTGCGGAGCACGGCGTTCGTGAAGCCGGCGGCACCGTCGCCGACCTCGGCCCGGGCCAGGTCCACGCTGGTGCTGATCGCGGCGTGCGGCGGCACCCGCATCGACAGCAGCTGGTGGCAGCCCAGGCGCAGGATGTCGAGCACCTTGACCTGCACCTTGTCGAGGGGCCGGTCGATGCACTCGCCGAGGATCGCGTCGTAGGTGCCACGGCGCCGGATCGTGCCGCTGGCCAGCTCCGTGGCGAACGCCGCGTCGCGACCGGTCACCCGCCGACGCCCGAGGGCCACCGGCAGCGCGAGGTTGGTGTAGGCGTCGACGACGCGGACCGCACGGAGCACGTCGTACGCCGCCCGGCGGGCGGGATCGGGGGCGCTCATGCGAGCGACTCGCCGCCGGCCAGCCGGAGCCCACGGGCCCAGTCGGCGGCCGCCATCGGCCGCTTGCCGACGGCCTGCACCTCGCCGAGACGGACCGCAACGGTGCCGGTGCCGACCACTACGGCGTTCTTGCCGGCGATCATCTCGCCGGGGGGCAGGTTGCCGTCGGCCGGCGTGAGCGGGCCGAGCTTGAGGCGTTCGCCGGCGTACGTCGTCCAGGCACCGGGCGCGGGGGTGCACGCCCGGATCTGCCGGTCGAGCGGGCCGAGCTCCCCGGTCAGCAGCTGCTTGGCGAGCCGCTTCGGCGCGACCGCG
>JAWWPM010000495.1:0-2980 GCA_033854915.1 Nocardioidaceae bacterium | reverse complement strand
TCGTCGTCACGACGGGCGCGTAGCGAGATCCGGTCCAGCACGGAGCGCACGGGCGTGCCTAGCAGGTGCTGCCTACCGGCTTGTTCGCGCAGCTGTTGAGGTCGCTGCTCTTGGTCTTCACGATGTTGAAGATCACGGCACCGATGATCGACGCCGCGACCACGACCACGGCCGCGATCAGCGCCCACTCGAGCACGGTGGCGCCGTCCTCCTCCTCCCGGACGCGGTGGAGGCGCGCGAAGGCGCCCTGCCACAGGATGATGGCCAGATCGGTCATGTGCTTGCTCCCCTGTTCGCTGTGCGTGTACGACGGTGGTGCGGGTCGGTCGGGTGCCTCAGGCCGCCAGCAGCTGCGAGACCGCCGGATAGCCGAGGAAGATCAGGAACGCGGTGCTGATCAGCATCTGGGCGACCAGCATCGACTGGGACTTCTCGCCTTCCTCGCCCTCGGCCTGGGTGAGCTCGCGGCGCCGCAGGGTCGCTGCCCGCGCGGAGAGCGAGGAGCGGATCTTCGCCCCGTCGTCCGCTGCCAGCACGAGCGCCCCCGACAGTTCCTCGAGCTCGTCCACGCCGATATCCTTCCCCAAATCGCCGAGGGCAACCCACGGCGTGGTGCCGTAGAGCCGGGCGTTGGCGAGGGCCTGCCGGATCCGCACCATCGACCAGTGGTCCCCGACGCTGGCGGCCGCGAGCAGCGCCTCCGGGAGACCGCGGCCACCGGCCAGGTTCATCGCGACCAGGTCGAGGAAGACGCCGACGCTGCGGCGGAAGTCGCGACGGCGTGCGGTCGCCTCGGACCGCAGCACCAGGTCGGGCATGAAGAACCCGATCAGGGCGAACACCAGCGCCGCGAAGGCCGGGATCGCGGCCGGGAGCGGGACGCCGGCCACGGTCATCACGGTCCACACGAAGGGCCCGAGCAGGAACAGCCCGACCGCGGCCGCGACCTTCATCGCGAGGTGGGTGCCGACGGTGCGCCCGACCAGGGAGAGGTCCTGCCGCTGCCGGCCCAGCTGCCAGCCGCGCTCGGCGGCCTGTACCTCGATCCGGTCGGCGAGCAGCGCGAAGGCACCCTGCGCCCGGTCACCGATTCCGCTGCCGGCCTCGAGGGCGGTCACCGAGTGGGTGGACATGGACCGGGTGCCGGCGTTGATCCGGGCCAGCATCGTGCCGACGCCCGGCTTGGGGCGCATCAGCACCCGGATCAGGGCGTAGACGCCGAGCCCGGCGACGGCTCCGCTGAGGATGGCCTCGATCATCTCGGGGCCCCCGCGGGATCGGGAGCGCAGCGAGGGATCTCGCGGGGTGAGGTCATGCCGCACCACCCCGGACGGTGCGGACCAACGGCTCGTCGGCCGCGCTGGGCGCCTCGAAGACCAGGAACCGCTCGGTCTTCGACGGCGCGGCCAGGCTGCGCAGCCAGAGCAGGCCGAGCAGGAAGAGGGCCGCGATCACGACCAGCACGAGCTGGCCGGCCACGGAGTTGTAGGGCTGGACGTAGGTGCGGTTGAGCACCGCGAGGCCGCCCATCATGCTGAGCACGATCAGCAGGACCAGCCGGACGCTGCGCCGGATGCTCTTGCGGCTGGCCTCGATCCGGCGCCGCATGTCGAGCTCCTCGCGGGTGGAGGACGCCAGGGCGGTCAGCACGTCGCGCAGGCCGGGCCCGCGCAGCCGCGCGTTGAGCAGCAGGGCCGCGCAGATCACGTCGGCGCTGGAGTCGTCGAGGTCCTCGGCGAAGGCCATCAGCGCGTCGGGCAGCGGCTCCCGGATCCGGATCCGGTCGACCATCAGGTTCAGCGAGGGCCGGATCGCCGGCGCGGCGTTGACCGCGGTCGCCGGGATCGCCTGCTCGAGGCCGATCGCCCCGGCGATGGTGTCGCGCAGCGACTCGGTCCAGGCGGCCAGTCCCTCGAGCCGGGAGATGCCGATCTTCTCGATCTTCGAGCTGCCGGCGACCTTGTCCCAGTAGGCGACGAGCAGCCCGATCCCGACGCCGGCCACGATCCACCTCGTCAGCAGCAACGCCACCAGCCCGGCGACGACGCCGAACGCGAGCCGGCGGCCGCGCTCACCGAGCGAGGCCCGCTGCCGCTTCGGCTTGCCGGCCGGTCGCTCCGGCATCCCGACCACGGCGAGGACGGCGACGTAGATGCCGAGTCCGACGACCGCGCCGGCGAGCACCGCCAGCGGCGCCTCCGGTGGCAGCAGGAGCGGCGTCACGCCGGGGGCGACCATCACGCCCACCGGTTGATGATCTCGCCGGAGTAGCCGTGCCGGACCAGGTCGTCGATGCAGGAGATCGGTGCGTGCGGCACCGCGACCCCGTGGTCGTTGAGGGCGAACACCTCGCTGGAGAGCACCCGGCCGTCGACGCCGGTGACCTCCCGGACGCTCTCGATCGCCCGGGTCAGGGTGCCGCCGGAGGTGTAGTCGTTGCGCTTGCGCATGAACACCACGAAGTTGATCGAGCCGGCGATCAGCATGTGCGTCGCCTCGACCGGCAGGTGCTCCTGCGCCTGGAGCGCGTAGGTCGAGATCCGGTTGAACACCTCCATCGAGGAGTTCGCGTGGATCGTCGAGAGCGACCCGTCGTTGCCCTGGCTCATCGCGTTCAGCATGGTCACGATCTCGTCGCCGAGCACCTCGCCGACGATCACGCGGCTCGGGTTCTGACGCAGGCTGCGTCGTACCAGCTCGGCCATGGTGACCCCGCCGAGGCCCTCGGAGTTGGGCAGCCGCTCCTCGAACGCGACCACGTTGGGGTGCAGGTCCACGAAGTGGTCGAGGCCGAGCTCCAGCGCCCGCTCGACGGTGATCAGCCGCTCGTTCGGCGGGATCTCGTTGGCGAGCGCCCGGAGCAGGGTGGTCTTGCCGGAGTTGGTGGAGCCGGCCAGCATCACGTTCTTGCGCGCCTTGGTCGCGGCCCGCAGGAAGGAAGCCAGCTCCTCGGACATGGTGCCGTTGGCGACCAGGTCGT
>JAWWPM010000494.1:0-2724 GCA_033854915.1 Nocardioidaceae bacterium | reverse complement strand
CGATCGGCCGCAACGTCTGGCTCGGGGGTGGCGTGATCGTCTGCCCCGGCGTGACCATCGGCGACGACACCGTGGTCGGCGCGGGCGCCGTGGTCACCCGCGACCTGCCCCCAGGCGTGCTCGCGGTAGGCAACCCGGCCCGCGTCGTCCGAGAGCTCCGACCGGCCGAGTAGGGCGTCACTCGAGCCGCGCCACCACCGGCAGCCGCGAGCGGGCGACCAGGCCGACGACCGCGGCGGTGAGCACCGGCAGCGCCACCACGAGTGCGCCGATCAGCAGCCACGGGATGTCGAGGTAGTGCGACGGGCCGGGCTCCCCGGTGAAGTTGCGGGTCAGCGGATAGGTGACCGCGATGCCCGGGATGAAGCCGACCGCGGCCCCGAGCACCGCGCCCACCAGTCCGACCGAAACGGCGTAGGCCGCCGCGACGCCTCGCCGAGTCCGCGGCGAGGCGCCGACGGCGGACAACGTGGCCAGGTCGGGGCGTGCGTCCGACAGGGCCAGGAACGTGGCGGTCAGGGTGCCACCGAGCATCAGCACCCCACCGAGCCCGAACAGGATCCAGAGCACGACCTTCTCGTTGCCGGCGATCTGGTAGCCGCGCTCCACATAGAGGTACGACGACGGGTCGAGGCCGGTGAGCGCCTCGCGCAGGGTGGCCTCCTGCGCACCGGTGAGCGGTGTCCCGTCCAGGAGGAGGCCGACCGGTCGCGGGCTGAGCCCGGCCCGCTGGGCGATCGACGCGGGCAGGACCGCCTGCGACGGCGTGGCGGTCATCCCCACCCCCACGTAGGTCGCCGGAACGGAGGTCACGTGCGTCCGGCCCAGCCGGATCTCGACCGAGTGCACCGGCTCGGCGTCCTGCACGAAGACCACCGCCCGGCCGGCGCGCAGAGCGTGGTCGACCCGGGCCAGATCGGCCGAGCTCAATGCGGGGCTCAGCAGCGCGCCCACGGCGCCGTCCGCCGCATCGCCGACCAGCACCGGCGACGGGAACGTCGAGTGCCAGTTGGCGCTCACCGCACCCCGGCCAGGGATCTGGAGGGACACCCGGGCAGCGGTGAAGTCCGCACCGGTCACGTCCTCGATGCCCGCCTCCGGGGCGACCCGGGCGACCGCCGCCCGCACAGCCGGCCAGTCGGGCGTCCGCTGGCTGAGGTTGATCGCGCTCAGGCCGACCGGCATCAGGGGCGTGTACTGGGCCTTCGCCTGCGCCTGGTCACTGGAGTTGGCGATCGACAGCGCCACCACCCCGGCCACGGTGGCAGCCACCGCGGCCACCGCCGGCACGGTGCGCGTGCGGTGCCGGGCGGCGTCGCGTACGGCGTACCGCAGCGGCAGCGGGAGCCCGCGGCCCAGCCTGGCCACCGCGCTGACCACGACCGGCACCAGGAAGATCATCCCGAACACCGACACCACGGCGGCGCCGGCGATCACGAACTCGCCGCTGCCCTGACGCGCGCCGAGCACCGCACCGAGCACCCCGAGTGCCAGGAGCGCCACCCCGACGAACGGCGAGCGGCGGCTCGGGGCACGGTCTCCGCGGCGGCCGGCGAGCACCGCGACGACGTCCTGGCGAGAGGCGATCCAGGCGGGCACGACGGCGGCCAGGAAGGAGCTGAGGAAGCCGAACGCGGCGATCCCGGCCAGATGCGTCCAGCGGAGCTGGAACGGCCCGAAGTACGTGTCCTGCATGCCTTGCAGCACCGGGAGCAGCAGCGCGGCGAGGCCGATGCCCACGGCGGTGCCGACGACGGCGCCGATCGTCCCGAGCACCACTGCCGAGCCCAGGATGACGCGGCGCGCCTGGGACGGGTTGCCGCCGTTGGCCGCGATCAGGGCCAGCGCCCGCGACTGCCGACGGGCTCCGACCGCGAACGCCGGTCCGGCCAGCAGCACGACCTCGAGCAGCGACATCACCCCGATCAGGGCGAGCACGGCGTAGATCTGGGAGCGCTCGGTCGTGAACAGGTTGCGGACCCGAGGCGGGAGCTGGTCGGCCGGCGGCGGATGCTCGACCACCGACCGTGACAGGACGGAGGCGCCGATCCGGTTCGCGGAGCGAACCTCCGGCCAGGTGACCGCCGGTCCTCCGAGCAGCCAGGTGCGGATGTCGGTCCGCGGTGGTGCGGGAAGTGAGGCCAAGGGGCCGACCACGAGCGGCTGCGTCCGGGTGCCGGTGGACTCGGCCGTCCCGACGATGGTGCGCGCGCTGCGCCCCACCAGGGCGAGGTGGTCTCCGACCGCGTACCCATGACCCACCAGGGCCTGGTTGACGACGACCTCGTCGGTGGCGGCCGGCCAGCGGCCCGACGTGAGCCGGTAGAGCCCCTGCACCATCGGGCTGCGCAGGTCGACCGCGGTGGCATCGACGCGCAGCGCGCCCACCGTGGTCCGGACCTCGAGCTGCCGGCTGCGCAGCTCCACTGCGGGCCGATCGGCTCCGAGCGCTGCCTGGATCTGCGCGAGGCTCACGGCAGGGGCGCTGCGACCCGACTGGGACATGGTGCCCCGATCGGGATCAGCGCCCTGGAAGACCGGGCCCTCCACCGGCAGGGCGGACACCAGGGCCTGCGCCGAGCCGATCCGCCGGTCGAGGCTCTCCACCGAGCTCACGCTGGAGGTCGCCTGGGCGACGTCGGCCGCGACCACGGCGATCACCGGGAAGGTCACCATGACCAGCACCAGCGCACTGCGGGCACGTGAACGGCGTACCTCCCGCCA
>JAWWPM010000493.1:0-2838 GCA_033854915.1 Nocardioidaceae bacterium | reverse complement strand
GCAGCTTGCTGCCGGTGAAGTTGGCCGAGCCGAGCAGCTGGCGCAGGTACCACTCGGCGCGGGTCTCGTCCTCGAGCTCCTCCTCGGTGAAGTGCAGGGCACCGTCGGGGAAGTGGCCGCAGAAGATGATCGCGTAGGACCACACGTTGCGCATCAGGTTGGCCGTCGCGTCGGCGGTCATGGTGGTCTTCCAGTTCGGCCCGCTCAGCGCCGGGTAGACGACGTAGTCCTTGGCGAGCTGGCGTCGTACCTTCTGCCCGATCTGGCGCAGCTGCTTCTTCATCACCTTCGGGTCCTTCTCGCGCTTGCGGATGGCCTCGAGGTCGAGGTCGTGCAGCGCGACGCCCCACTGGAACAGCAGCGCCAGCGCGGCGTTGTAGACCGGCTGCCCGAGGTTGGCCGGGTGCCACTTCTGCTCGCGCGCCATCCGCAGGATGCCGTAGCCGATGTCGTTGTCGTGGCCGAGCACGTTGGTGAACTGGTGGTGGACGTAGTTGTGGCTGTGCTTCCACTGCTCGGCCGGCTGGGCGGTGTCCCACTCCCACGTCGAGGAGTGGATCTCGGGGTCGTTCATCCAGTCCCACTGGCCGTGCATGACGTTGTGACCGATCTCCATGTTCTCGAGGATCTTGGCGACCCCGAGCATCGTCGTACCGGCGACCCACGCCGGCTTCCACCGGCTCGCCATCAAGGTGACCCGGGCCGCCGCGGCCAGCCGCCGCTGGACGGTGATCATCCGGTTGATGTACGCCGCGTCGGCATCGCCGCGGGACTCCTCGATCTCGGCCCGGATCGCGTCGAGCTCCCGGCCGAGCTGCTCCACCTCCTCGGAGGTGAGGTGGGTGTACTCCTGGACGTCGCTGATCGCCACGGTGGTTCCTCCCGGTAGGACGGATGGATCTCGTCAGATGTCGCTAGATGTCGAACGTGCAGTCCCCCACGGGGACGGTCACGCAGGTCTGGACGCGCTCGTTCTGCTGGTCGAACTCCGCGCCACTGCGCAGGTCGCGGACCGTGCCCTCGACCATGGTCAGCGTGCAGGTGTGGCAGATGCCCATCCGGCAGCCGTAGGGCATGCCGACGCCGGCAGCCTCCCCGGCCTCCAGGCAGGTGGTGGCCCCGTCGACCTCGACGGTCTTGCCCGAGGTGCGGAACGTGATCGTGCCGCCCTCACCGCCGTCGCCGCCGAGCTCGAGGGAGAAGCGCTCGAGGTGCAGGTCGTCATCGAGCCCGGCCTGCTCCCAGTGCTCCTCCGCCGCGTCGAGCATCGGGGCGGGCCCGCAGGCCCAGGTCTCGCGCTCGCGCCAGTCAGGGACGACGCGGTCGAGGTCGCGCAGCTCGAGCACACCGTCGAGATCCGTGTGGCGCTCCACGAGGGTCAGGCTGTCGTGCCGGTCGGCCAGCTCGTGGAGCTCGGCGCGGAAGATCATCCGCTCGGGCGTGGTCGAGGAGTAATGGAGCACGACGTCGGGCAGGGTGCCGCGGCGGTCGAGGGTCCGCAGCATCGCCATCACCGGAGTGATGCCGCTGCCGCCGACCAGGAACAGGATCTTCTGCGGAGGCGGGTCGGGCAGCACGAAGTCACCCTCGGGCGCGGCCAGCCGGACGATGGTGCCGGGCTCGCAGCCGTTGACCAGGTGGTCGGAGAGGAAGCCCTCGGGCATCGCCCGCACCGTGATCGAGAGCGTGCGACCGTCGCGCACCGGCGGTGAGCTGATCGAGTAGCTGCGCCAGTGGAACTTGCCGCCCAGCTGGAGGCCGATTCCGACGTACTGACCGGGGCGGTGGTCCCACCGCCACCCCCAGCCCGGCCGGATCACCACCGTGGCGGCGTCGTCGGTCTCGCGGATGACCCGCTCGATCCGGCCACGCAGCTCGCGCGCGGTCCAGAGCGGGTTGATCATGGACAGGTAGTCGTCGGGGTGCAGCGGCGTGGTCAGTCGCGTGCCCGCCGTGCGGATCCGGGTCCACGGCACGCGGTCGGTGAGCTGCTCCCCGAGCGGCATGACGCCCTCGCTTCCTGTAGGTCCGGTCAGTCGATCCCAAAATGTAACACTCGTTTACACTTGGAGTGTCAAGTGTGCTCCCGGTCTCACCGGCTCGTTCCCCGAGTCGGCGAGCCCATGAGCGGCCGCACCCAGGGGCAGCGCTCAGAGGCGAGGCGCAGCGTCTCCGGCGGTCGTTCCGGACCGGACGACAGCCTGTTAGCGTGCAGCCCGTCCGACTTCGGAGGAGGCGTCACAGCGCGGTGTACAGGTCGTGGGAAGTCGACGCATCCGTCGCCTCTGGATGCGTGGAGCGTCCGGACGAGCAGCACTTCGTGACCGATGTCCATCACTAGACGACGACCGGCGGGCACGGCTCATCCGGTCGCTGCCGGCGATGAGGTGGGCAGGCCACGCCTGCCCGCTGCTGCCGGCCTCGCAGTCGCCGTTTTCCTCGGGGTGGTCGTCGATCCCAACCAGCCGATCTCCGGGCTCGATCCCGGCTGGCGGGCCGGCCTCACCCTGGCCGGGCCCTACGGTCTCCACTTCGGGTCCGACCTGATCTTCACCTACGGGCCCTGGGGTTACCTCGACCACCCGTACGCGCTCTCGCGGCACGAGTTCGCGCTCGGGGTCGTCTTCGCGATCGCGGCCACCGCCTGGCTCTGGACCGTCCTGCACCGCGCCTGCCGGTGGCGACTCGGTCCGGTCCCGGCCAGTGTCGTGGCGAGCATCGTCACCGTGTGCTGCTCGGTGAACAGCGAGCCCAGCCAACGATGCCTGCTCGCCGCCGCAGGACACGCGATCTGGTGGGCCAGCACCCGCAGCGGTGGGGCACGCTGGCGCACCTTCG
>JAWWPM010000492.1:0-3779 GCA_033854915.1 Nocardioidaceae bacterium | reverse complement strand
GTGACCCGCATCGCGGCATCCGACGCGGTCAGCTTGGCGATCGAGGCCTGCCGGCTGAAGGGGCGGCCGGCGTCCTTGAGCCGCGCGGCATGGAGGTACGTCGCGCGGGCGCGCTCGACGTCCGCGGCCATGTCGGCGAGCAGGAACTGCAGTCCCTGCAGCTCGCCGATCGAGCGCCCGAACTGCTTGCGTTCGCCGGCATAGGCCACCGCATGCCCCAGGGCAGCCTGCGCGATCCCGGTGGCGACCGCGGCGATGCCCAAGCGGCCGGCGTCGAGCGCGGACAGGGCGACCTTCATGCCGGCGCCCTCGGCGCCGACGAGCTGAGCGGCGGGGATCCGGGCCTCCTCGAAGACCACCTGGGTGGTGACGTCACAGGCCAGACCCATCTTCTTCTCGGGGGCGCCGAAGCTCATGCCGCCGGTGTCGGCCGGCACGACGAACGCCGACAGGCCGCGCTTGGCGTCGTCGGAGGTGCGGGCGAAGAGGATGTAGTAGTCGGCGCAGGAGCCGTTGCTGATCCACTGCTTGGTGCCGTTCACGACGTACGCGTCGCCGTCGAGGGTGGCCCGGGTGCGGATCCCGCTGACGTCGGAGCCGGCCTGCGGCTCGGAGAGGCAGTAGGCGCCGAGCCAGTCGCCCGACAGCATCCGCGGGAGCCACTCGTCGCGCAGCGTGGCGCTGCCGTTGGCGGCCACGACGTTGGCGGTCAGGCAGTGCACGCTCATCCCGACCCCGACGCTGGGCCACGCGGTCGCGATCTCCTCGACCACCTGGAGGTAGGTCTCGTAGGGCTGCGCCCCGCCGCCGTACTCCTCGGCGAACGGCAGGCCGAGCAGGCCCGACCTGCCGAGCAGCCGGTACGCCGCCTCCGGGAACTCGGCGCGCTCCTCGGCCTCGTGGACCTGGGGGGCGAGCTCCTTGGTGGCGATCTCCCGGGTCAGCTCGAGCAGTGCCTCGGCGACCCCGTCGTCGTCGCGCGGCAGCAGCCGCTCCACCGTCGTACCCACGGCGTCGATGATGCCACCCTGTGACACTCCGGCCCCACCCGGCACCGAGCCGTCACACCTTCCGCCGAGGTGGGGGAAGCGGGTTCAGCGCACCTCGGCGAGGGCGTAGAGGGCGATGGAGGCGGCGACGCCGGCGTTGAGCGACTCCAGGGACGACGCCATCGGGATCGACATGAGCCGGTCGCAGGTTTCGCCGACGAGGCGGCCGAGCCCGTCGCCCTCCGAGCCGACCACCAGGACCAGCGGGCCCCTGGCCAGCTCGGTGTCGGCGATCAGCTCGGGCAGGGTCAGGTCGCCGGAGGCGGCCAGGCCGATCACCTGGCAGCCGGCGTCCTGGTAGTCCTTGAGCGTCCGCACCAGGTTGGTCGCGTGCGCGACCGGGATCCGCGCCGCAGCACCTGCCGACGACTTCCAGGCCGCGGCGGTCATCCGCGCCGCCCGCCGCTCGGGTACGACGACGCCGTGCGCACCGAAGCCCGACGCCGAGCGGACCACCGCGCCGAGGTTGCGCGGGTCGGTGACCGAGTCGAGCGCCACGATCAGCGGCGACTCGCCCCGCTCGGCGGCGAGGTCGAGCAGGTCGGACGGATGTGCGTACTCGTACGCGGGGATCCGGGCGGCCAGCCCTTGGTGGACGGCTCCCTGGGTACGCCGGTCCAGCTCGGCCTTGGTGACCTCGAGCAGCGAGATCCCGCCGTCGGCGGCCAGCTTGAACGCCTCGCGCAGGCGGGCGTCGCGGTCGGTGCCCTCGGCGACGTACACGCCACTGACCGGTACGCCGGCCCGCAGCGCCTCGACGACCGGGTTGCGCCCGGCGATCCACTCGTCGTCGCCACTGCTGCGCCGCTTCGGCCGCGTGGACGCGACCTGCTCGGCCTTCGCCTTGAACTTGTAGGCCTTGTGGTTGGGTCGGTCGGCGGCCTTCGGGGTCGCGCCGCGTCCCTCGAGCCCGCGCCTGACCCGGCCGCCGGACCCCGCTGTCGGCTTCTTGGACTGCTTGCGGATCGCACCCTTGCGACTGGAGTTCCCTGGCATCAGCTGTCTCCGCTCGAAAGTGTCCATGTGGGTCCGTCGGGGGTGTCCTCGACGTCGATCCCGGCCGCGGCGATGGTGTCGCGGATGGCGTCGGCCCGCGCCCAGTCCTTGGCCGCGCGAGCGTCCGCCCGGTCGGCGAGCAGGCCTGCCACGAGCGAGTCGACCGCGGCGCTGAGCCTGGCGTCGTCCGAGCCGCCGGACGCCGGCCACGTCGGGTCGGCCGGGTCGAGCCCGAGCACGCCGAGCATCGCGCGCACCGAGCGGGCGACCTCGTCGGCCGACGAGCCGTCGGCCAGCAGGCGGTTGCCGTCTCTGACCTGTTCGTGGATGACCGCGACCGCGGCCGGCGTACCGAGGTCGTCGTCCAGGGCCGCGACGAACGCATCGGGGAGGTCGTCTCGACTCCGCTCGACCACCGGGGCTACTCCCGCGCGGTCGAGGAACGCCTCGATCCGCCGGAACGACTTCGCCGCGTCGTCGAGCGCCTCGAAGGAGAACTCCACGTGCGAGCGATAGTGCGCCGCCACCATGTAGTAGCGCAGCTCGATGCCGCGGACCCGCTCCAGCACGGAAGGGATCAGCAGGGAGTTGCCCAGCGACTTCGACATCTTCTCGCCGGCCGTGGTGATCCAGGCATTGTGCAGCCAGTACGACGCGAACGCCTGGCCGGCCGCGCGCGACTGGGCCAGCTCGTTCTCGTGGTGGGGGAAGCGCAGGTCGACGCCGCCGCCGTGGATGTCGAAGGCCGGCCCGAGGTACTTCGCGGCCATCGCCGAGCACTCGATGTGCCAGCCGGGCCGGCCGGGTCCGTACGGCGAGGGCCAGGCCGCGGTCTCGGGCTCGAGCGCCTTCTTCCAGCCCTTCCAGAGCGCGAAGTCGCGCGGGTCGCGCTTGCCACGCGGATCGGCATCCTCCGCGGCTTCCATGTCGTCGATCTTCTGCCGGGTCAGCTCGCCGTACGACGGCCACGAGCGCACGTCGAAGTAGACGTCACCCGAGCCGTCCTCGGCGGGGTAGGCGTGGCCGCGAGCGACGAGCTGGGCGATCAGCTCGAGGATCTCGGGCACGTGGCCGGTCGCGGCCGGCTGGTAGGTCGGTGGCAGCACATTGATCGCCTCGAGGGCGCGGTCGAGCTCGCGGCCCATCAGGTAGGCGATGTTGAACCACGGCCGGCCCTGCGCCTCGGCCTTGGCCAGGATCTTGTCGTCGATGTCGGTGACGTTGCGGATGAACGTGACGTCGTAGCCGGACGCGGTGAGCCAGCGCCGGAGCACGTCGAAGTTGACCGCGGAGCGCACGTGGCCCACGTGCGGCTCGCTCTGCACCGTCAGCCCACAGACGTAGATGCCCGCCCTGCCCGCCTCGAGCGGGACGAAGTCGCGCGTCTCGCGCGTCGCGGTGTCGTGGAGCCTCAGAGTCACCCGGCCAAGTCTAGGGGCGCCCATGGCTGCACCCCGATTCGCTGGGCACACCGCAAACGCCTAGGTCCCGGACCAGTGACTGGCCCGGGACTCAGGCGTTCAGGCGGACCGGGTCAGCTGACCCGGAGGTTGGTGCTGTCGGAGCTGCGCAGGGTGTGCGCGTCACCGAGGTAGGTCACCGTGACGCGGAACCTGCCGGTCCGGTCGACGCGGAGCCGGGCGACGGACTCGCCGTCGATCAGCGACCTGGTCGTGGTGATCCTCTTGGTGCCGCCGACCTTCTTGAGGACGATGCGGACCTTGCCGGTGGCGA
>JAWWPM010000491.1:0-4140 GCA_033854915.1 Nocardioidaceae bacterium | reverse complement strand
CTGGCCAAGTTCGAGCAGGCCGGGCCGCCGCAGGCGGTGCCGGTGGAGCAGCGGGTGAGCATGCGGCTCACCGGCGGCCGGACCGGCAAGCGCGCGGTGGTCGTCTCCGACCTCGAGCTGACCGGGCTGATGCGGCCGTTCAGCACCGAGATCTGGTTCGGCGACCGGGTCGGGGTGCTCGGCGCCAACGGGTCGGGCAAGTCGCACTTCCTCCGCCTGCTGGCCGTCGGCGGCAGCGACCCGGACGCCGAGCACCGGCCGGTCGAGGACGTCACGATCGCGCCGGTCGCACACAGAGGGGTCGCCCGGCTGGGTGCCCGCGTCCGGCCGGGCTGGTTCGCGCAGACCCATGAGCACCCCGAGCTGATCGGGCGCACCTTGCTCGACATCCTGTGGCGGGGTGACGAACGCCGGGAGGGGCTGGGCCGGGAGCCGGCCTCGCGGGTGCTGGACCGCTACGAGCTCGCGCACGCGGCCGAGCAGCCGTTCGAGTCGCTGTCCGGGGGGCAGCAGGCCCGGCTGCAGATCCTGCTGCTCGAGCTCTCGGGCGCCACGATGCTGCTGCTCGACGAGCCGACGGACAACCTCGACCTGGTCTCGGCCGAGGCGCTGGAGGAGGGCCTCGAGGCCCTCGACGGCACCGTGGTCGCCGTGACCCACGACCGCTGGTTCGCCCGCGGCTTCGACCGGTTCCTGGTCTTCGGCGCCGACGGCGGGGTCTACGAGTCCGACGAGCCGGTCTGGGACGAGGGCCGGGTCCAGCGGGTCCGCTGAACCAGGTCGAGTCGCTCGCCGTGCGGCGGGGTGAGCGCCTCGGTCGGTGAGTCCGCGAGCGCGTCGCGGAACCGCTCGGGCGGGGTCACGAAGAAGTGGTGGTGCCGCTGCGCCCGGCGCTGGGTCAGCGGCCAGAACGTGCCGTAGTGCACGGCGAGCGCCCAGCGCGCGCCGACGCGCTCGACCAGCGTCGCGGCCTGGGCGGGGTCGAGGTGGTCGTCGCCGAGGCTCGGCCCCCAGCCACCGATCGGCACCACCGCCAGGTCGACCGGAGCCACCCCGGCGACGTCGAGGCCGGGTCCGGTGTCACCGGGGTACCAGACGCTGGCGGTGGGGTGCTCGAGCCGGAACCCGATCGCGGACGCGCCCGGGCGCTCCAGCACGCTGCGCCGTCCGTCGTGCTCGGCCGGCAGCACCGCGATCGAGACCCCGGCCAGCTCGAGCGTGTCGCCGGGGGAGACCTCCACCAGGTGCCGCCGGGCCAGACCGCGGACCAGGCGCGCCGCGCCCCGAGGTACGACGACCGGCACGGCGCGGTCGAACCGGTCCAGCGACGGCAGGTGCAGGTGGTCGCGGTGCAGGTGCGAGACGAGGACGACGTCGGCCCGCGCGGACTCCGGTGCCGGGACGGGCGTGCTCCGCCGCAGGTGCCAGACCCGCCGCGTGAGCAGGGGGTCGGTCGCGACCACCCGGTCGCCGAACCCGATCGACAGCGCCGAGTGACCCCACCAGGTCACGGACAGCTCGGCCACGTTCGCGACACTAGTTCCCATGAGGCTCTCGGCGTACGACCTGGTGATCTTCGACTGCGACGGCGTGCTCGTCGACTCCGAACGGCTGACCGTCGTCGAGGAGTCACGGATGCTGACCGAGCTCGGCTGGCCGATGGCCCCGGACGAGGTGGTGTCCCGGTTCATGGGCCGCAGCCTGGCCTCGGAGGTCGCCGAGATCGCCGACCACCTCGGGCAGGACGCGGCGGACCGGTTCGAGGCGGAGCTGGTGCCGCGGCTGAACGCGATCTTCGACGCCGAGCTGACCGCGATCGTCGGGGTGCCGGAGCTGCTGGCCCAGCTCGCGGCGCGCGGGGTGCCGACCTGCGTCGCCTCCAGCGGGCTGCCCGAGGGCATCCGGCACAAGCTCGACATCACCGGGCTGCGCGACCACTTCGGGGAGCGGATCTCGTCTGCGGTCGAGGTGGAGCACGGCAAGCCGGCGCCCGACCTGTTCCTGCTGGCGGCCTCCCGGATGGGCGCGGACCCCCGGCGTACGGCGGTGCTCGAGGACAGCGTGCACGGCGTGACCGCCGGGGTGGCCGCGGGCATGACCGTCTTCGGGTACGGCGGCGGGTTGGCCGACGCAGGCGAGCTCGCGGCGGCCGGGGCCGTGGTGTTCGACGCGATGGCGGAGCTCGGCGAGGTGCGGAACCAGGCTGGCTAGCGCCTCGTTGCCGGGGCAGGTGGCGTGTGCCACAGTCACCTCAGACCGGCCCAGGAGAGAGCCCGATGCCCGAGACCCCGCTGCCCGACCCGACGTTCCTCGACGACCGGCTCGCCCACTGGGCCGCGGTGAAGCCGGACGAGGTGGCGGTCACCTATCTCGGCCGCTCGTGGACCTGGTCGCAGTGGGACGACCGGGTCCGGCGACTGGCCGGAGCCCTGCAGGGACTGGGGATCGGGCGCGGTGACGTGGTCTCGTTCCTCGACAAGAACCACCCCGCCTGCGTCGAGCTGACGCTCGCCGCCTCGACCCTCGGCGCCGCCAACGCGATCATCAACTTCCGGCTGGCCGGCGACGAGGTCGACTACGCGGTCAACGACTCCGGCGCCAGGCTGCTGGTCGTGGGCTCCGAGCTGATGCCGCTGATCGAGCGGATCCGCGACCGGCTGACCACGGTCGAGCACGTCGTCGAGCTCACGCCGGACGGCGCCGACGGGGACGCCTACGAGGCCCTGCTGGCTGCCGCGGAGCCGCTGCCGAGGAGCGCCGACGCGGATCCGGACGACACCTGCCTGGTCATGTACTCCTCAGGCACCACGGGTCACCCCAAGGGCATCATGCTCACCCACCACAACATGATCCGGCACACGGTCAACGCCCACGACGGCTGGTCGTTCGAGCCCGGGGACAAGAACCTGGTCGCGATGCCGCTCTTCCACGTCGGCGGCTCGTCGTACGTGCTCTTCGGCATCCACGACGGCATCCCGAGCGTGATGACGCGTGACCCCGACGGCGCCTCCCTCGCCGGGGCGATCATGCAGGGCGCCAACCGGACGTTCCTGGTGCCGGCGGTGCTCGCGCAGGTGCTCCAGTCGGGACCCGACGCCGTCGCCCTGTTCGGCAGGCTCAAGACCTACACGTACGGCGCCGCGCCGATGCCGCTGCCGCTGCTGCGCGCTGCCATCGAGGCGTGGCCCGACACCGAGTTCATGCAGGTCTACGGGCTCACCGAGCTCGGCGGCGTGATCACCCACCTGATGCCCCCCGAGCACCGCGACGCCGACCACCCGGAACGCCTGGTGTCCGCCGGGAAGTGCATTCCCGAGGCCGAGCTGAAGGTGGTCGACCCGGTCACGCTCGAGGAGCTGCCGACGGGCGAGCACGGCGAGCTGTGGTTCCGCTCGCCCCAGCTGATGAAGGGCTTCCTCAACAAGCCGGCCGAGACGGCCGAGGTGATCACCGCCGACGGCTGGTTCCGCACGGGCGACATGGGCAAGGTCGACGCCGAGGGCTACGTCTACGTCGAGGACAGGCTCAAGGACATGATCATCACCGGCGGGGAGAACGTGTACTCGCCCGAGATCGAGCGGGTCCTTGCCGAGCACCCGTCGGTGATGGAGGTCGCGATCATCGGCGTACCGGACGACCGGTGGGGCGAGACCGTGAAGGCCGTGGTCAGCCTCCGGCCCGGCACCGAGGCGACCGAGGAGGAGCTGATCGGCTACTGCCGGGAGCACCTCGCGAAGTTCAAGTGCCCGACGTCGGTCGACATCATCGAGGCGCTGCCGCGCAACCCGACCGGCAAGATCCTCAAGCGCGACCTGCGCAAGCCCTACTGGGAGGGCCGCGAGCGGCAGGTCAGCTGAGCACCACGTCGAACTCCAGCAGGTCGAAGGGTGCGGCCACGCCGTAGGCCGCCGCGCGCACCGGGTCGTCCACGGCCACGACCTCACGGACCAGGCTCTCGCGCACCCCGAACACGGCGTCGGAGTCCAGCCACGGGCTGCCGGCCAGGAACACGTGCGTGGTCACCGGGGAGTGGCCCTCGGCGCCCGCGATCACGTGGATGTGGGCGGGCCGGTTCGGGTGCCGGCCGGTCGCCGCGAGCAGGTCCCCGACGGGGCCGTCGTCGGGGATCGGGTACCACCT
>JAWWPM010000490.1:0-5455 GCA_033854915.1 Nocardioidaceae bacterium | reverse complement strand
CACCACCTCGTGGGTGCACTCGGGGTGGACCAGGATCTTGATGTCGGGGTCGCGCGAGCGCAGCTGGTCGACCACGTCGACCGAGAAGCGGCCGTGCACCGAGCAGTGGCCGCGCCACAGGATCATCCGGGCGGCGGCGAGCTCGGCGGCGGCGACCCCGCCGTCGGGGCGGTGCGGGTCCCACACGACGCAGTCGTCGAGGCCCAGGCCGAGCTTGAGCACCGCGGTGTTGCGGCCGAGGTGCTGGTCGGGCAGGAACAGCACCTGGGCGTCCGGCTTCTGGGCGAAGGCCCACTCCAGTGCGACGTCGGCGTTGCTCGACGTACAGACCGCGCCGCCGTGCCGGCCGCAGAAGGCCTTGATGTCGGCGGAGGAGTTCATGTAGGTGATGGGTACGACGCGTTCGGCCAGTCCGGCGTCGGTCAGCGCGTCCCAGCAGTCCTCCACCTGGGCGAGCCGGGCCATGTCGGCCATCGAGCAGCCGGCCGCGAGGTCGGGGAGGATGACCTGCTGCTGCGGTGAGGTCAGGATGTCGGCCGACTCGGCCATGAAGTGCACGCCGCAGAAGACGATGAACTCCGCCTCCGGCCGGCCCGCGGCGTCGCGGGCCAGCTTGAACGAGTCGCCGGTGACATCGGCGAACTGGATCACCTCGTCGCGCTGGTAGTGGTGGCCGAGGATGAACGCGCGCTCGCCGAGGGTCGCCCGCGCCGCGCGGGCCCGCGCCACCAGGTCGGGGTCCGACGGCGACGGCAGGTCGCCCGGGCACTCCACGCCGCGCTCGGCGGTGAGGTCGGTGCCGCGACCGAGGGGGAGCAGCGGCAGGTCGACGGTCGTCATGCAGACATCGTAGGGACCGGTGGGTGGCCCTACATCAGGGCGCCGTGCGGGAGGTACGGCGCGGCCGGGCGCATGTGCCTCAGCGCCTGGTAGCCGGCCTGGTCCAGCTCCAGTCCGGCGGCCAGCCCGACATCGACCGCCCAGCTGTTCTCGGGGGTGATGTGACCGATCAGCACGTCGTCGCTGGCGGCGATCGTCTCCCAGAGCAGCCGCGTCGCGGTGCGCCGGTCGGTGGCGGCCAGCAGGGCGGTGCCGTCGTCGAGGTAGGCGTAGCCCTGCCCGGTCGAGCTGTCGCTGACGACCAGACGGTGCTGCTGCATCAGGACCTCGTGGTCGGGGCCGTGAGCGGCGCCGCGGGTGCGGCGGTCGACGGAGTCCATCAGGTCCACGTCGCCGAGGCTGCCCTCGCGGACCTTTTCGATCACGGGGATCCGGCTGCGGTCGGGGGTGCCGCGCAGGAACATCTGCGGGTACATCCGGAAGCCCGCGGCGTGGTAGCGCCGCACCGCCTTCGGGTCGCTCGAGGCGTTGAGCATCGCGCGCAGCGAGCCGCGGCCGTACTCCAGCGCCGGGGCCAGCAAGGCCTTGCCGAGGCCGAGCCCCTGCGCGCCGGGCACCACGGCGTACGACGCGAGGAGCCACATCTTCTCCCGCTCGAAGGACACGACGATGCCGAGCATCTCCGAGTCGTCCTCGGCGACCCAGCAGCCGCCCGGGTCGGTGCCGACCAGGTGGGTGGTGCGCGCGACCCAGTTCGCGCCCCGCTCGGGGGGTCTGAGCTGGGGGTCTGGCCAGGAGCGGCGGAACATCCGGGTGTCGAGCTCGTGGAAGCCGACCGCGGTGACTCGCTCCGCTCGGGGTACGTCGTCCACGGTCATCGGTCGGATCCGTACCTCGCCCACCGACCCCATTGTGCCGAACAGGAGGAAGCCAGGTTGAGCGACGTGCCCCGGGTGCGGAAGGTCGGTATCGAGGAGGAGCTCCTCCTGGTGCACCCCAGCACCGGCGAGCTGGCCAACGCCGCCGGCGCGGTGCTGCACGAGCACCGCTCGGAGCGTGGGGGAGCCGCGTCCCCGTCTGCCTCGCGCGACCTCGAGGGCGAGCTGCTGCGGCACATGGTCGAGACGCACACGGACCCGTCGTCGGACCTCGCCGAGATCGCTCGCCAGCTCCGCGAGGCACGGCGTACGGCGATCGCGGCGGCCGAGGAGTCCGGAGTGGCCGTGGCGGCGGTCGCCACCGCGCCCCTGGGCTCGGCCGCACCCGCGGTGAGCGTCAACCCGCGCTACGAGCGGATCGTCCAGGAGTTCGGCGACACCGGGCGCGGCGCCGGCACCCTCGGGATGCACGTGCACGTGGACGTGGCGGACGACGAGGAGGGCGTGCGGGTGATCGACGGACTGCGGCCGTGGCTCCCGCTGCTGACTGCGCTGTCCAGCAACTCGCCGTACGCCTCGGGTCGCGACACCGGCTATGCGTCCTGGCGTCAGCAGGTGTGGACCCGCTGGCCGACCTCGGGCACCGCGGAGCCCTTCGGCTCGGCCGCGGAGTACCACCGCGTGAGCGACGCGCTGATCC
This sequence comes from Nocardioidaceae bacterium, assembly GCA_033854915.1. Classification (GTDB taxonomy): domain Bacteria; phylum Actinomycetota; class Actinomycetes; order Propionibacteriales; family Nocardioidaceae; genus Nocardioides. Next base: position 3,037 of record JAWWPM010000490.1, on the reverse strand, counting down.
GGCTCGGCGCCGCCCTCGACGACGGGATGCTCTACTACGACGCCCGGCTGTCCGCGGCCTATCCCACCGTCGAGATCCGGGTGTCCGACACCTGCACCGACCTCGACGACGCCGTGCTCGTCGCGGCCCTGGCCCGGGCGCTCGTCGAGACGCTCGCGCGTCCCGGTGAGACGGTCGAGGCACCTCGCAGCGACCTGCTGCGCGCGGCCTGGTGGCGGGCGGCGCGCTACGGACTGACCGGCCATCTCGTGCACCCCGTGAGCTGGGACCTCGTGCCCGCTACGGTTGCGCTCGGCGCGCTCGCCGAGTCAGTGGGGCCGGCGCTGCAGGCTGCCGGAGACACGGCCCTGGTGGACGCCGGCCTCGCGCGGCTGGCCACCAGTGGCACGGGTGCCCGGCGCCAGCGGCAGGCCTTCGAGCGCACCGGCGACCTGGCCGGTGTCGTGGCCGACGTGGTCGCCCGGACCGCGGAGTCCAGCTCGGTGTGAGGCCCGACTCCGGGTCGCGCCGGCGCAGGGCAGGATGGCGCGCATGCGTGTGCTGATCGCCCCGGACAAGTTCGCCGGCACCTTGACCGCCCTCGAGGCCGCGCACGCGATCGCGGAGGGCTGGGCTCGTCAGGCGCCCGGCGACGAGGTCGACATCGCCCCGATGGCCGACGGCGGCCCGGGCTTCGTCGACGTGCTCCACGAGGCGCTCGGCGGCGAGCTCGCCGCGACGACGGTGCGTGGCCCGCACGGCGAGCCGGTGCCGGCCACCCTGCTGCGGGCCGGTGGGCGGACCTGGGTCGAGAGTGCCCAGGCCTGCGGGCTGGCCCTGACCGGCGCAGAGCGCGCCGAGAGCGCCACCACCTGGGGCGTCGGCGAGCTGCTCATACGGGCGATCGAAGCAGGGACCACCGACATCGTGGTCGGCCTCGGTGGCTCCGGCACCAACGACGGCGGCGCCGGACTGCTCGGTGCGCTCGGCGCCACCGCCGACCGGCCGCTCGACCAGGGCGCCAACGGGCTGGTTGGCATCAGCCAGGTCGACCTCCGGCCGGCCCGCGCCCTCGTCGCCGGGATCTCGCTGGTCTGCGCGAGCGACGTGGACAGCCCGCTGACGGGGCTGTTCGGCGCCACCAAGACCTTCGGGCCGCAGAAGGGCATCGCCGAGGAGCGACTCCCGCTCGTCGACGCCCTGCTCGAGGGCTTCGCGGCGGTGACCGATCGTCGTACCTCGCTGGAGAGCGGCGCCGGTGCTGCAGGCGGGCTCGGCTTCGCACTGCTCCTGCTGGGCGCCGAGCGACGGCCGGGCTTCGACCTGGTCGCCGACGCCGTGCGGCTCGCGGAGCGGGCCCGGCAGGCCGATCTGGTGATCACCGGCGAGGGTGCCTTCGACTTCTCGAGCCGCTCGGGCAAGGTGCCGTACGGCGTCGCGACGGTGGCCGCGGAGGCGCTGCGGCCGTGCGTCGCACTGGCCGGTCGGGTCCTGGTGGGCTCTCGTGAGATGCGCGCCCTCGGCATCGAGTCGGCCCACTCCCTGGTCGACCTGGTGGGTGAGGAGCGGGCGCTCGGCGACCCGGCAGGAAGCCTCGCCACCCTGGCCGCCCGGGTCGCGCGGGGCTGGTCACGCTGACCGGACGGGGATCGGGAGGAATAACCGGCGCTGTGCGAGAATTGGACCTGTCATACGCGCAAGGACACGCCAGCGAAGGAGCAGCAGATGACCGACCAGGTCACCGAAGAGCGCCGGACCGACCAGATCAACCTGAGCTCGGTCGCCGCCACCAAGGTCAAGAGCCTGCTCGAGCAGGAGGGTCGTGACGACCTCGCCCTGCGGATCTCCGTGCAGCCCGGCGGCTGCAGCGGTCTGCGCTACCAGCTGTTCTTCGACGAGCGCACCCTCGACGGTGACGTCGTCACCGACTTCGACGGCGTGGGCGTGGTCGTCGACCGGATGAGCGTGCCCTACCTCAGCGGCGCGATGATCGACTTCGTCGACACGATCGAGAAGCAGGGCTTCACGATCGACAACCCCAACGCCACCGGCTCCTGCGCCTGCGGCGACTCGTTCCACTGAGTCTCGGGGTCCGCTGAGCGGGCCCACCCGGACACGCCGAAGCCCCCGTCCTCTTAGACGACTCGACGGGGGCTTCGTGCCGTCGGCAAGGGCAACTGTCGGGAACCCCGCTCAGGCGGGGTTCTTGATGCTTGTTGGGGTCTGCAGCCCCCCACAAGCATCAACTCCCCCGCCTGAGCGGGGGAGTTGACGAAAGAGCCAAGCCGCCCTGAGGGGCGTGGGGGACATCGTCAGTCCAGGTGCAGGTGCAGCGCGTTGGCCAGCGCGGCGGCTGCGTCGCTGATCCGGATGTCGCGCTTGACGACCTCGCGGGGGTAGTCGTCGTACTCCAGGCTGGGCGCGCCGGCGACGGCGGCCCGGGCGACGCCTTCGAGCCGCAGCCGGCGCCCGACGACGGCGCAGTCCTCGCGCTGTCGGCTGACGGCGTCGAGCTCGTCATGGGTCAGGTGGGACGGCTGGGACGGCGTGGTCGGGGCCATGCCTCGACGCTAACGGCTACCGGTGGGTATCCCTACGCGAACCGCGACGATGCTGGGACCCCCCGGATCCGTCGGTAGTGTTTCGCCACATGTCACTGCTGATCTGCGGCTCCATCGCCACCGACCACCTGATGTCCTTCGCCGGGCGGTTCAAGGACTCCATGGTCGTCGAGCAGCTCGACAAGATCTCGCTCTCCTTCCTCGTCGACGACCTGGAGATCCGGCGTGGGGGAGTGGCCCCCAACATGTGCTTCGGCCTCGGCCGCCTCGGGCTCCACCCGGTGCTGGTCGGCGCGGCCGGCGAGGACTTCACCGACTACCGCAGCTGGCTCGAGCGTCACGGCGTGGACTGCTCCTTCGTGCGGATCTCGGAGACCCGGCACACCGCCCGCTTCGTCTGTACGACGGACAGCACCATGGCTCAGTTCGCGTCGTTCTATCCCGGGGCGATGAGCGAGTCCCGGCTGATGGAGCTCGCTCCGATCGTGGCTCGGGTC
>JAWWPM010000489.1:0-3800 GCA_033854915.1 Nocardioidaceae bacterium | reverse complement strand
CGACACGTATCAGTGGGCTTCGCCACTCCTCTTCGTACTTCGACGAGAGGACACCACCATGAGCCAGCACAGCGCGTCGAGGCGTCGATTCCTCCAGGCTGGAGCGGCCGGGGCCGCCAGTGCCGGGCTGGTGGCGGTGTCCGGAGGAGGGGCTCCGGCCGTCGCCGCGAGCAGCGGCTGCCCGATGGGCGGTACGGCGTCGGGCGCGACGCCGTCGGCCATGTTCGGCCGGATGTTCGACGACCTGCGGCCGTTCGCGAGCAACACCCCCGAGCTCCGTCAGGCCCTGCTCGAGATCGCGGCACCGGGCGGGATGCTCGACGCGCAGGACGACCTGTTCGGCCCGAACGGCGGGCCCGTGCTCCTGATCACCGACCCTAGCCTCAGCCTCGTCAACAAGAACAACCCCCACGACACGGCCGGGATGACGTTCGTCGGCCAGTTCATCGATCACGACCTGACCTTCGACGCGACCTCCCGGCTGGGAGTCGCCACCGACCCGGGCAGCTCACCCAACGGGCGCACCGCGCGCTTCGACCTCGACTCGGTGTACGGCGGCGGGCCGATCGCGCAGTCCGAGCTCTACGACCCGGCGCACCCGATCAAGCTCCTGGTCGAGTCGGGCGGCCAGTTCGAGGACCTGCCGCGGCGGCCCGACCACTCTGCGGTGATCGGCGACCCGCGCAACGACTCCAACCTGATCATCTCCGGGCTGCACGCGGCGTTCCTGAGGTTCCACAACAACGCGGTCGACGCGGTCGCCACCGTGGGCGCCGACCCGATGGAGACGTTCCTGGCCGCGCGACGGCTCACCACGTGGCACTACCAGTGGCTCGTGGTCAACCAGGTGCTGCCGAACTTCGTGGGCCAGCCGATGGTCGACGACGTGCTGAGGCACGGGCCGCGCTACTTCCATCCCCAGCACGGCGCCTACATCCCGGTCGAGTTCTCCGGAGCGGCCTACCGGTTCGGGCACAGCATGGTGCGCCCGTCGTACCGCGCGAACCTCGCCGGCGACAACGGCAGCCCGTTCTTCGGCCTGGTCTTCGACTCGCGGGTGAACGTGCCGGACGGCCAGAACCCGACCACGGACCCGGGGGACCTGCGCGGCGGCTTCCGCTCGGCCCGACGCTTCGTCGGCTGGCAGACGTTCTTCGACTTCGGCGGCTCCTTCACCGCAGCGGTCCGGCCCAACAAGGTCATCGACACGGTGCTCTCGACGCCGCTGTTCGCGCTGCCGACCAGCGCGATCGCGCACCTCCCCGGCTCGCCCGGGCCGGTCGCACTCCCGCAGCGCACGCTGCTGCGGCACCTGACCTGGTCGCTTCCGTCGGGCCAGGAGGTCGCCCGCCGGATGCGCGCGCCGGTGCTGGCGGCGGCCGACCTCGCCGACGTCGGCCAGCACGGCTTCGACCTCGACCGCTCGACCCCGTTGTGGCTCTACGTGCTGCGCGAGGCGCAGCTGGCCAACGCCGGCCAGTTCCTCGGCCCGGTCGGTGGCCGGATCGTGGCCGAGGTGATGCTCGGGCTGCTGCGCGCCGACCCGACCAGCTATCTGAACCAGCAGCCGAGCTGGCGGCCGACCCTCGGGGCGACCGGGAGCGGCTACGCGATCACCGACTTCCTGCGCTTCGCCGGGGTCGACCCTGCCTCACGAGGTCAGTGACGCTGCCCCCGTGGGGTGAAGCGCTGCGGGCGCATCGCGACCAGACTGGGCGGATGACCCGCGAAGAGCACGATCCGTCCGAGACCCTGCACGACCCCGAGCCGAGCCTGGGCGGTGACACCATCGACGAGGCGGTCGAGAACGCCGAGGAGGGCACCCGGGCCGAGGACACCGGGCACACGCCGTCCGGCAACGAGCCGTCAGGTGAGTCCCGCGGCGAGCAGATGGCCGAGGTCGTCGAGCACGACGAGTGAGGTTCAGCCGCCGAGGTGGTCGGTGAGCACGTCGAGCAGCCGGTCGACGTCGGCGTCGCTGGTGTAGGCCGCGATCCCGATCCGCAGGCCGCCCTCGTCGAGCCCGAGGAAGCGCGCCGCCTCGTAGGCGTAGAACGTGCCGGCCGGCGCGTTGACCCCGCGCTCGCCGAGGTGGGCGTAGACCTCGGCCACGGGGTGATGGTCGAAGGTCGCCAGCAGCGTGGGGGTACGACGTGCGGCGCGCGACCAGATCGTCGTACCGGGCAGGGCGGCGAAGGCCTGCTCCACCCGGGCACCCAGCCGCTCCTCGTGGGCTCCGACCGCGGCCAGCGAGGCTCCCAGCCGCTCGCGTCGGCTGCCGTCGCCGGGCACCAGCGATGCCAGGAAGTCGATGGCTGCCGTGGTGCCGGCCATCAGCTCGTAGGGCAGGGTGCCGAGCTCGAACCGCTCCGGCACCTGATCGGAGGACGGCGCCAGCTTGTCGGGCCGCAGCTTCTCGAGGAGCTCGAAGCGTCCCGCGACGACACCGCAGTGCGGGCCGAGGAACTTGTACGGCGAGCACGCGTAGAAGTCGGCGCCCAGAGCCTCGACGTCGACGAAGGCGTGCGGGGTGTAGTGGACGCCGTCGACGTAGAGAAGCGCGTCGGTGCGGTGCACGAGGTCGGCGATGGCGCGGACGTCGGGCGTGGTGCCGAGCAGGTTGGAGGCCGCGGTGACCGCGACGATCCGGGTGCGCTCGGTGAGCAGATCGCCGATGGTGGCCGGGGCGAGCTCGGCGGTGACCGGGTCGAAGTCCGCCCACCGCACGGTCGCGCCGACGGCCTCGGCTGCGATCACCCAGGGCCGCACGTTGCCGTCGTGGTCGAGCCGGGTGACCACCACCTCGTCGCCGGGACCCCACTCCTTGGCCATGGTCCGGGCGAGGTCCATGGTCAGCTGGGTCATGCTCCGGCCGAACACGATCCCCGACGGGTCGGCGCCGAGCAGGTCGGCGAGCGCCTGGCGCGCCCCGACCACCGCTGCGTCGGCGTTGCGCTCCGCCGCGGTGGTGCTGCCGCGGTTGGACAGCGGCCCGGTCAGGGTCTCGTACATCGCCCTGGCCACGACGTCAGGGGTCTGCGAGCCGCCCGGCCCGTCGAAGTGCGCCGTACCACCGGCCAGGGCTGGGAAGTGGGCGCGCACGGCGTCCACGTCGTACGTCGTCGGACTGGTCACGAGCGCCTCCTGGTCTGTCGCGTCGCTCCGGGGCGAGGCCGTGCGTCACAATGGTGCCCGGTCGTGCGCCCTGCGTCCGGCCCGGCCCCTGTAGCTCAGCTGGACAGAGCAAGAGCCTTCTAATCTCTAGGTCGCAGGTTCGAGTCCTGCCGGGGGCGCCATGTGCGGTGTCATTCGCGTCCGCTGGGAAAGTTTTTTCGATTCCCCGGACAGGAATCTCGCCCTGCCTCACCATTCAAGACGGAGCAGACTGTTGCTCCGAACAACCAACGGGGAGGGACTACCTATGCTCGACTACCTGCGCATCATCCTGAACGCCAGGATCGCCAAGATGGACGACCGCGGCGCTTCGGCCGTGGAGTACGGCCTGCTGATCGCCGGCATCGCCGCGCTGATCGTCGTGGTCGTGTTCGCCTTCGGGGGCGTGCTCAGCGGCATCTTCCAGAACACCTGCAACAAGGTCGGCTCCGGCGCCAGCGCCGGCACCTGCTGACTCCTACGCTTGCCCGATGCCCGTCGAGGACCCAAGACCTCGGCGGGCATCGTCATGCCGCGGAGGCTTTGCCGACGGATTCCGCAGATCTGAGGACAGGCCGGCTCTTGAACCGCATCATTTCGTCGGGGGGAGCCACAGGGGTTCCCATGCACACATGTTCCAGGGGGAA
>JAWWPM010000488.1:0-3246 GCA_033854915.1 Nocardioidaceae bacterium | reverse complement strand
CCAACCTCGAGATCGAGTCGCTGCGCCACGTCGCGCCCACCTTCCACGGCGACACCCTGTACGGCGAGACCACCGTGCTCGACAAGTGGGAGAGCAAGAGCAAGGACGACCGGGGCGTGGTGCACGTCGAGACCATCGGCTACAACCAGGACGGCAAGGTCGTCTGCATCTTCCGCCGCAAGGTGATGGTGCCCAAGGACAGCTACCTCACCGAACGTGGTGGCGAGCAGCCCGGGCGCCCGGTCCCGCAGCCGGACAAGAACTGGACTACCGAGCGCTGACCGGCGCGAAGGCCCGGGCGAGGGGGATGAGAGCCAGGATCAGCACCATCGGCACGGCGAAGCCGAGCCGCAGGTTCCCGGCGCCGACCAGGCCGGTCATCACGGCCCCGAGCAGGGCACCCACGTAGTTGAACTGGTTGAAGCGGGCGATCACGGCGTCCACCCGGGCGTGCCGCAGGGCCGGGTCGTCCTCGCCCTCGAACCCGGTGCCCGCGATCCGGGCCGCCGCGGAGAAGCTCAGCGGCGCCACGACGGCGACGCCCGCGCCCATGATCGTGAAGCCGATCACCGCGACCGGCCAGGACGCGGCGAACACGGTCACCGCCAGCCCGACGCACGCCACGACGGCGCCGACCCGCAGCACGGGAACGGCGCCGAACCGTGCGACCACGGTGTCGCCCGCCAGACGGCACGCGCCGGAGGCGAGCAGATAAGGGAAGACGGCCAGGGCGACGAGCTGGTGCGGGGTCGGGAACACCTTGTCGAGGAACTGCGGTCCCCAGGTGAACGCGGCGGTGTCGACCATGTAGAAGAGCACCATCGCCAGGCCGACCAGGATGAACGGCCGCCACGGCACCTCGATGCCGGCCGACTCCTGCACCGAGAGCTCGGCCCGTCGCAGGAACGGCGCGAACGAGACGGCGAGAGGTACGACGGCGACCGCCGCGGTCGCGGACAGCGGCAGGTGCCCCATCGCCAGGGCGACCCCTGCCCCGGTGGCACCGCCGAGCGTCCACGAGCCGTGGAACGACGGCAGGATCGGCCGGCCGTACAGGTGTTCCAGTGCGACCGCCTGCAGGTTGGTGGTCGCGTCGACGGCGCCCAGCGCGACGCCGTACAACGCCATCGACGAGATGAAGACGGCGTTGTCGGGCGCGACCGCGAAGACCGGCACGGCCAGTGCGATCCCGAGCAGCCCGACCCGCATGATGGCGGCGCTGTCGACGCGCTTGCAGGCGGTCTCGGCCAGCACCGTCCCGAGGCCCGCGAGCAGCACCATCATCAGCAGGAGCAGGGAAAGGGTGGTGTCGCTGTAATGCCAGTGGTCCTGCACGTCGGGCAGCCGGGTGGTCAGGCTGATGAACACGAACCCCTGGGTGAAGAAGCCGGCCGCCGCCGCCACCCGGGAGCGCGGGTCCTCGCGGGTGGTCACACCAGGGGTCGACACCATGAGCGGCATCGTGACACGGCCGGCCTGGTGTTGGGTCGGCGACGTGGCCTTAGGTTGTGGCCATGGCATGCGACGAGGTCTGGCTCATCCGGCACGGTGAGACCGAGTGGAGCCGCGACGGGCGGCACACCTCGACCACCGACCTGCCCCTCACCCAGGGCGGCGAGGCGGTGGCCACGGGGCTGCACGACCGGCTCGACGACGACGACTTCTCGCTAGTGCTGACCTCGCCGCGCAGCCGGGCCAGCGAGACCGCGCGGCTGGCCGGGCACCCGGAGGCGGAGGTGGACCCCGACCTCGCCGAGTGGGACTACGGCGACCTCGAGGGCGAGACGACCCCGGAGATCCGGGAGACCTATCCGGACTGGACGATCTGGTCCGGTCCGGTGCCCGGCGGCGAGACGGCGGCCGACCTGACCGTCCGGCTCGACCGGGTGGTGGCGCGCTGCCGGCAGGCCGAGGGACGGGTGCTGCTGTTCGGGCACGGGCACTCGCTGCGGGCGCTCGCCGCACGCTGGCTCGGGTTGCCGGTGACCGACGGGCGCCACCTGCGGCTCGACACCGCGACGGTCTCCGTGCTCGCCTGGGAGCGTGAGACGCCCGTGGTCCAGCGCTGGAACTCTTGACCTGCACCACCCGCGCCCACGAGCGTTGACCCATGTCGCTCGAGCCGGAGTGTCCGCGCTGCCCCACCCCGGTCGCTCCCGTGCCAGGTGGCGGTTGGGCCTGCCCCGACCACGGCATCACGCCCGGGTTGCGCCGTCCCGCTGAGCCGACGTACGAGGAGTTCGCGGAGGCCCTCGTCACCGCTGGCGACTTCCCGACCCTGCTGCCGTGGCCGATGAGCCCCGGCTGGTGGGTGAGCGACTTCGCGGTCGTCGGCGAGCAGCCGGCGCGAGCCACCATGACCTGCAGCTCGGGTACCAGCGCCCTCGACGGCCCCGTCGACGTGTACGTCGTGAGCGAGGAGTCCGGGGTCGGCCTCGGCGCCCGGTGCGCCGGCATCCTCCACCTCGACCCGGGGCCGGAGGTGGGCTCGGGGCCGCCGCCGGTACGGGTCCGGATCGGCATCCAGCCGGTGCCGCTGTGGGCGGTGTCGACCGCCAGCGCCGACGCGGAGCTCGACCGCTCGGTGTTCGTCGGCGAGGCCGGTGGCCGGTGGCTGTGGGTGATCCTGCGACCCGCGTCCGCGATGCTCCTGCTCCGCGACGAGTGGATCCTGCGCGACGTCTCGGGCATCGGGCCACCGCTGGTGGAGATGCCGTTCGGAGGCCCCAGGCCCAGCTGGTGAGCGTGCCCGGTGAGGGGAATCACAGGGCCCGGTGACCTGTGGCGGCTTGCGGTGGGACGAGCGACTCTGACCGCACCCCCCACCCGCTCCTAGCGTCGGAGATGCCGGACTTCCGGTCCGGCAGTGTCTAAGGAGCTGGAGATGAGCCACGTTCTCACCCGGCATGTCGAGCAGACATCGTCCGGTGACCGTCTTCCGAAGCGTGGCGTCGGCCTGGGCCTCGCGGCCCTCACCGCGCTCGTGGTCGGATCCATGATCGGCAGCGGGATCTTCGCGCTGCCGTCCCAGATGGCGGCCAGCGCCGCCCCCGGGCCCCTGCTCATCGGGTGGGGCATCACGGGTCTCGGAATGTTGATGCTGGCCTTCGTCTTCCAGACGCTCGCGGTGCGCAGACCCGACCTCGACGAGGGCGTGTACGCCTTCGCCAAGGCGGGCTTCGGTGAATACCTAGGCTTCTTCTCGGCGTTCGGCTACTGGGCGAGCGCCTGCGTCGGCAACGTGAC
>JAWWPM010000487.1:0-2878 GCA_033854915.1 Nocardioidaceae bacterium | reverse complement strand
GTCCGGGCGCTACCGGGCCGCCGACATCGCCGTGAGGGTGGATGCCTGAGATGCGGATGCTCGACGAACATCCGACCACCGTCTTCCGGGCACCGGAGTTCGCGCCGGCCCCGGCCGAGGTCAGGGGCACCTCGCGTGACGGCGTACGCCTGCTCGTCGCGCGGCCGGAGGGGATCTCCCACGTGCGGTTCCGCGACCTGCCCGACCAGCTCAGCGCGGGCGACGTGGTGGTCGTGAACAACTCCGCCACGATCGCGGGGGAGGTCGACGCGACCGGCGACACCCGCGGGCCGGTGGTGCTGCACCTGGCGACGCCGCTCGACGACGGCAGCTGGGTGCTGGAGGTGCGCAGTGCACCGGACGCGGGGCGTGCCGTGCTCGACGCCGAGCCGGGCGAGACGTTCGCGACGGGTGTGGTCGGGCTGACCCTGGTCGAGCCCTACCCGCGTGACGGCTCCTCGCCGACCGGGCACGGCAACCGGCTGTGGCGCGCGGTCGTCGACGGCGACCTGTCCGGGCACCTGGCCCGGGCGGGGCGTCCGATCGCCTACGGCTACCTCGACCGGCGCTACCCGCTGAGCGACTACCAGTCGGTGTTCTCGGCGCTGCCGGGGAGCGCCGAGATGCCGTCGGCCGGCCGGCCCTTCACCGAGGCGATCGTCACCGACCTGGTCTCGCGCGGCGTGGCGGTCGCACCGATCACGCTGCACACGGGAGTGTCCTCGCAGGAGGCGGGGGAGGCGCCGCAGGCCGAGCGCTTCGTCGTACCGGAGGCGACGGCGCGGCTGGTCAACTCGGTCCGGGCGGGCGGCGGCCGGGTGGTCGCGGTCGGCACCACGGTGACCCGGGCGCTCGAGTCCGCGGTCGGCGACGACGGCCGGGTGCAGGCCCGCAGCGGCTGGACCGAGCGCGTGGTCACCCCCGCCGACCCGCCCCGGGTGGTCACCGGGCTGGTCACCGGCTGGCACGACCCCCAGGCCTCCCACCTGCTGCTCGTCGAGGCCGTCGCCGGTCCCGACCTCACCCAGCGTGCGTACGACGCCGCCGTCGACCACCGCTACCTCTGGCACGAGTTCGGCGACGCGGCCCTGCTGCTGCCGTGAGGACGGGTAGTCCATGCCAAACGGCCCCGGATTGGCCGCCGGGAACGTGCCGTTCGGCATGGACTACCGCGGGTGGGGCCACGGGTAGTCCCGGCCAGCTGCGTCGCCGGGAGGGTGCTGGGACGACGAGTTCGTCCGGGATCACCCGTCACACGGCGATGTGGGAGACCTCGCCCTCGAGCCTGCGGCGGGGGGTCAGCTCGACGACGAGCATGGCGGCGAGGACGAGGGTGCCGCCGAGCAGCATCCGCCAGGTGACGCCCTCGCCACCGAGGAGCACGGCGAACAGGGCGGCGAAGACCGGCTCCATGCTCATGATGATCGCGGAGCGGGTGGAGTCGAGCTGGGACTGCGCCCAGGTCTGGCCGAGCATCGAGAGGGCGCCGGCGACCAGGGCCATGTAGCCGACCGCGACCCAGTCGCCACGGGTGCTGGGCAGGGTGATCCCGCCCGGGACCGCGGCGATCGCGGCGACCACCGTGATCACGATGATCTGCAGGGTCGACATCCCGATCGCGTCCGCGGACGTGGACCAGTGGCCCAGCCCGACGATGTGCAGCGCGTAGCCGACCGCGGCGACGAGCGTGATCGCCTCGCCGTACCCGATGCTGAAGCCGCTCAGCGTCAGGACGGCGATCCCGGCCACCGCGAGCGCGACCGCGGCCCAGGTGACCGGTCCGATCCGGGTGCGCAGCAGGACGGCGGCCAGCACCGGCGTCAGCACGACGTACAGACCGGTGAGGAACCCGGACACGCTGGCCGGCGTGTGCGCCAGTCCCGTGGTCTGCAGGATCTGCGCGACGCCGTACAGGGCCCCGAGCAGGACCGCGTGCCGGCGCTTCTCCGCGGACAGGCGGGGGATCGCCCGCGGCGCGACGAGCAGCATCGCCACCGACGCGATCGCGAACCGCACGGCCAGGAAGTCGGCGACCGGCACCCGGTCGAGCAGGTCGTGGATCAGGTAGAACGTCGAGCCCCAGGCCGCCGCGATGGCCAGCAGGGCCACGCTGGCCAGGAGGGTACGACGCTGCGGCATGGCGTCACCCTAGAAGGCGGCTCAGCCGAGCGGGCGCCAGCCGCGGTTGAGCATCCGCCAGTGCAGCGTGACGCTGCGCACGTAGCGCTTGGTGCTGCCGTACATCCCGTGCGCGTGCACCGACCCGAGGCCCTGGTAGTAGCCGGCCAGCGACCGGCGCACGCCGTGGTCCTGGCGCAGCAGCGAGAACAGCAGCACCCCGGCGAGCACGTTGTCGTGCAGCCGTCGGAGGTGCAGCCTGCGGCCGACCAGGGTCGAGAGCCAGCGCCCGGTCCCGGGCATCACCTGCATGGTGCCGACCGCGCCGGCGGGCGAGCGCACGTGCTGCTGCCAGCCGGACTCCTGCCAGGCGATCGCGAGCGCGAGGTTCGGGCGTACGCCGTGCTGCCGCGCCACCCGGCGTACCTCGTCGCGGACCTGGGTCCGGCTCGGGTGGTACTGCGGTGGCCGGGACGGCTTCGCGTGGTGCTTCTTGGGCCGGTGGTGGCGGGGGTGCTTCTCGGGCCGGTGGTGCCGTGGCTTGGCGTGGTGGTGGCTCTTCTTCGCGCGGTTGGCGGCCGCGGTCACCACCGGCACGGTGATCCGCTCGCCGACGTACCAGAACGACGAGGAGGTCTTGTGGTTGATCGCCAGCAGCTCCGCGGTCCAGGCGTGGAAGCGCACCGCGATCCGGGTCGCGGTGTCGCCGGAGCGGACCGTGTAGCGGTGCAGCGTGCGCCCGGGGTGTCCCTTCCACGGC
>JAWWPM010000486.1:0-5214 GCA_033854915.1 Nocardioidaceae bacterium | reverse complement strand
GACGAGATCCAGGTCCGGAACCCGTCGCTCGACGTCAACCGGGTCGACGACGTGGTGCTGGGGGTGGTCTCGCCGATCGGCGAGCAGGGCGGTGACATCGCCAAGACCGCCGCCCACGCCGCGGGCTACCCCGAGACCGTGGCCGGCGTCCAGCTCAACCGTTTCTGCGCCTCCGGCCTCGAGGCTGTCAACCAGGCGGCGGCTCGCGTGCGCAGCGGCTTCGAGGACCTGATCCTGGCCGGCGGCGTCGAGTCGATGAGCCGGGTGCCGATGGGCTCGGACGGCGGCGCCTGGGCGATGGACCCGGCCACCGCGCTGACCACCGGCTTCGTTCCGCAGGGCATCGGCGCCGACCTGATCGCCACGCTCGAGGGCTGGAACCGACAGGACGTCGACGCCTACGCCGCCGAGTCCCACCACCGCGCCGCAAAGGCCTGGGCCAACGGCTACTTCACCGATGCCGTCGTACCCGTCAAGGACGTCAACGGCGTGACCGTGCTCGAGCACGACGAGCTGATCCGCCCCGACACCTCGGTCGAGGGCCTGGCCGGGCTCAAGCCGAGCTTCGAGGGCATGGGCCGCGACGCCGGCTTCGACGACGTGGCCCTGGAGAAGTACCACTGGGTGGAGCGGATCGACCACGTCCACCACGCCGGAAACTCCTCGGGCATCGTCGACGGCGCCGCACTCGTGGCGATCGGCACCGAGGAGATCGGCCAGGAGCTGGGCCTGACCCCGCGCGCCCGGATCCTGATGACCGCCGTCTCCGGTGCCGACCCGACGATCATGCTGACCGGCCCCGCGCCCGCCGCCCGCAAGGCCCTGGCCAAGGCCGGCCTCGAGGTCGGCGACATCGACCTGTGGGAGATGAACGAGGCCTTCGCCGCGGTGGCCATGCGCTTCATGAAGGACATGGGCATCACCCACGAGGTCACCAACGTCAACGGTGGTGCGATCGCGATGGGCCACCCGCTCGGCGCCACCGGCGCGATGCTCCTCGGCACCCTCGTCGACGAGCTCCACCGCCGCGACCTGCGCCGTGGCCTGGCCACGCTGTGCATCGGCGGCGGCATGGGCATCGCCACCATCGTCGAGATCGTCTGACCCGGAAACGAGAGACCTGATGAGCACCGACACCACCCAGACCACCGCCGTCCGCTACGAGCGCGACGCCGACGGGATCGTCACCCTGACCCTCGACGACCCGACCGCCAGCGCCAACACCATGAACGAGCTCTACCGCGACTCGATGGCCGCCGCCGTACGACGCCTCGAGGACGAGGTCTCCGAGGTCACCGGCGTGGTGGTCACCAGTGCGAAGAAGACCTTCTTCGCCGGTGGCAACCTCAAGCTGATGATGCAGGCTCGTCCGGAGGACGCGGCCGCGCTGTTCGCCGGGGCCGAGTCGATCAAGGCCGACCTGCGCAAGCTCGAGAAGCTGCCGCGTCCGGTCGTGGCCGCGATCAACGGCGCCGCCCTCGGCGGCGGGTTCGAGATCGCGTTGGCCTGCAACCACCGGATCCTGGTCGACGACACCTCCGCGGTCGTGGGTCTGCCGGAGGCCACCCTCGGTCTGCTGCCCGGTGGCGGCGGTGTCACCCGCATCGTGCGTCTGCTCGGTCTGCAGTCAGGGCTGATGGACGTGCTCCTGCAGGGCACCCGCTTCAAGCCGGCCGATGCCCTGGCCAAGGGCCTGGTCGACCAGGTCGTGGCGTCGCGTGACGACCTGCTGCCCGCTGCCAAGGCGTGGATCCTCGAGCACCGCGACGATGCCGAGGCCGCGAGCAACCCGTGGGACCGCCCGGGCTACCGGATGCCCGGCGGCACCCCGCAGTCGCCGAAGCTGGCGGCGTTCCTGCCGGCCTTCCCCGCGCTCCTGCGCAAGCAGACGAAGGGTGCCGTCTACCCCGCGCAGCGGGCGATCCTGTCCGCAGCCGTGGAGGGTGCGAGCGTCGACGTCGACACCGCGAGCCGGGTCGAGAGCCGCTACCTGACCCAGCTGCTGATCGGGCAGAACTTCAAGAACATGACCCAGGCGTTCTTCTTCGACCTGCAGGCGATCAACGCCGGCAAGTTCCGCCCCGAGGGCGTCGCGAAGTTCCAGGCCACCAAGGTCGCTGTCCTCGGTGCCGGGATGATGGGCGCGGGCATCGCCTACTCGTGCGCCCGGGCCGGCATGCAGGTCGTGCTCAAGGACGTCACCGCCGAGGCGGCGGCCAAGGGCAAGGCCTACAGCGAGAAGCTCAACGCCAAGGGCATCGAGCGCGGCAAGCTCAGTCCTGAGAGGTCCGAGGAGATGCTGGCCCGGATCACGACCACCGCCGACCCGGCCGACCTGGCCGGCTGCGACCTGGTGATCGAGGCGGTCTTCGAGGACCCGAGCCTCAAGCACCAGGTGTTCGCCGAGATCGCCGGCCATGTGAACCCCGACGCACTGCTGTGCTCCAACACCTCCACGCTGCCGATCACCGAGCTCTCCACCGGCGTCGACCGGCCGGCCGACTTCATCGGCCTGCACTTCTTCTCACCCGTCGACAAGATGCCGCTGGTCGAGATCATCCGCGGCGAGCAGACCTCGGACGAGGCGCTGGCCAAGGCGTACGACGTCGTGCTGCAGATCCGCAAGACCCCGATCGTGGTCAACGACAGCCGCGGCTTCTACACCTCACGGGTGATCGGCACGATGGTCAACGAGGGGCTGGCGATGCTCGCCGAGGGCGTGCACCCGATGTCGCTCGAGCGGGCCGCCACCCAGGACGGCTACCCGGTCGGCACCCTGCAGCTCTCTGACGAGCTCAACATGGAGCTGATGGCCAAGATCGCCAAGGCCGCCAAGGACGCCGCCGACCAGGCGGGCACGCCGTACGACGAGCACCCCGGCGGTGCGGTCGTGGCCAAGATGATCGAGCTCGGCCGGCCGTCGCGCCTCAAGGGTGCCGGCTTCTACGAGTACGAGGAGGGGGGCCGCAGGCTCCGCCTCTGGCCGGGTCTCGCCGAGGCGTTCCCGGTTGCCGCCGAGCAGCCGCCGTTCGCCGACGTGAAGGACCGGATGCTGTTCGCCGAGGCCCTCGAGACCGCCAAGTGCTTCGAGGAGGGCGTGATCGAGTCCTCGGCCGCGGCCAACATCGGCTCGATCATGGGCATCGGCTTCCCGCCCAACACCGGCGGCGCCGCGCAGTTCATGACCGGCTACGAGGCCGCCGACGGGCGGATCGGGCTGCAGGCGTTCCTCGACCGGGCCGACCAGCTCGCGGAGTCGTACGGCGAGCGCTTCCGGCCGACGGCGTACCTGCGCGACCTGGCGGCGGAGGGCTTGGGCTTTCCTTCCTGAGCGGTCACCTCACGTCCGCCGCGAGAACCGGACGCTGCCGTCGGGCAGCGTGGCATGGACGAAACCGGTGTCGTGGATGCGTTGATGGTGGAAGTGGCACAGCGGCACGCCGTCGGCGAGGTCGGTGCGCCCGAGCTGGCTCCACGGTCGGCGGTGATGGAGCTCGCACCAGGCGAAGGGTCGCTCGCAACCGTCGGCTGCGCAGCTCTTGAACCGGAGGCCGAGCGCCATGCGCTGCGGCTCCGTGAAGAGTCGCTTGGTCCGGCCGAGGTCGAGCACCTCGGACCGGCCACCGAGCACGGCCGGCATGATCCTTGCGTTGCAGGCGAGGCGCCGCGCCTCGCCGGAGGAGATGCTGTCGCCCGTGTCGAGCCCGGCCGCTGCGAGAGCGCCGCGCAGGGTGGCGTCGTGGAGGGTCACGACGACGGTCGCCGCCGTGCGTGAGTGGAGGTGATCGGTCGGCAGGTGCTCGAGGAGCTCGCAGAACGCCGTACCCCGGGCGTGGTCCCAGTCGGTGTGGACCCCCTGCGCAGCGCCGCTCTGGGCCTGCGTGGCACCCAGGTGACCCCGTCGTGGCGACGTCATGGTCTCGAGGATCTTGCGCAGCAGGTGACCCTGCAGGGTCGGGACCGTGAAGTGCCCGGACACCGTGCCGTCATGGTTGTCGTGCAGAGTCAACCGCGTGCGGGCGCGCGCGTCGGCTTCCTCGTCGCGGAGGATCGCGTCCTCGTGGGCGTCGACGGTCGAGATGTCGGGCTCGATCGCGGAGATCGCCCGGCGGGCAACGCGGCGCAGGGAGCTCGGCGACATGATCTGGGCGTGCGTCAGGAGCGACCGCTCGACCGTGGTGCGCTGCTCGGGCGACACGGTCGCGGGGAGCTGTCGATCGGCGCGCAGGATCACCTCGGCGTGCCCGGGAGAGATCACGCCCTCGCAGAGGGCCCGTCGGGTGGGCGCGTGGCCGTCGAGACCGGTGGCCAAACCCACCTGCCGCTGGGCCTCCCCGCCGTCGGCGCGTACGAGCTTCGCCACCCACTGACCGGTGCTGGCAGCTCCGGCACGTCGCGCGGTGTGGGTCTTCTCCGCGGCAGCGAGCAGCTCGAGCTTCAGTCCGGCCAGCCGACACTCCGCCCGGCTCAGCTCGCGCAACAGCCGAGCCTGCTCGTCGCCGCTCAGCCGACCCGGCTCGACGGACCCGATGCGATCGAGGCAGGCATGCAGCTCCTCGGTAGGTGAGGTGACCGCGAGCCCCGAGTTCATGTCGCGAGTCTACTCGAACATATGTTCGAATACAAGAGGATCTTTCCCAGAAAGTTGGATTGTCCAGACTGCGACGCAGCGACCTCTCATGCCGGCGGTCTCAATGGGTCAGCGCAACACTTCTTGATTCGACGGTGTCGAGGAGGTTGCGATGGGGCGTGGTGATTACGAGCGGTTGACGCCGGAGGCGGTGGACCTGCTGTGGACCCGGATGCGGGCCGGTCATGCGCCGAAGCCGACCGCACGTGAGCTGGGTCTGTCCACTTCGACGGTGCGTGACTACCTGTATCGCTGTGGCGGGATCAGACCCGTGCCGCGGCACCGAGCCGCAGGTCGTCTCTCGGCCGCAGAGCGCGAGGAGATCTCTCGTGGCCTGGCCGCTGGCCAGTCGTTGCGGTCGATCGCTGCCGGCCTGGGCAGGGCTGCCTCGACGGTGAGCCGAGAGGTCGCCGGCAACGGTGGCCGTCGTGGGTATCGGGCGGCCCGTGCCGAGCAACAGGCCTGGATCAGATCCACTCGGCCGAAGCGATGCAAGCTCGCCGGACAGCCGGTGTTGCGTGACATCGTGGCCGAGAAGCTAAGACGGCGGTGGTCGCCTCAGCAGATCGCCGGCTGGCTGAAGA
>JAWWPM010000485.1:0-4009 GCA_033854915.1 Nocardioidaceae bacterium | reverse complement strand
AGCGTGTCGCAGCCCGGGTTGGCGCGGCCGTCGGTCCCGAACACGAAGTCCATCGCGTCGAGAGGCTGCACATCAGTGGGCAGCGGGTCGACGATGGCCCGTGCCGCGTCGCGCCGCGACTGCAGCGTCGCCGCGAGGTCGTCGGCGTTTCCGTAGATGCCGTCCGGACCCGGCCGACTGAGGATCGTCGGATGGGTGCCGTAGGCCGCCACGAAGTTGATCAGCGACTCGGGGTGCTTGAGGTGCTGCCCGTAGTCGGCCCAGCTCGTGTAGGGAGCCAGCTGGCCGTCGTTGGTCTCGGCGAAGATCTGCCGACGCACCTCGTTCAGAGGGGCGACACCAGCCTCGCGTGCCCTGGCCATGTTGATGGTGGCGAGGTCGAGCGGCAGACCCAGCAGGTTGTTGCGCAGGGTGTCGGTGACGAACTCGTCGATCTCGTTACCGGTCTGGTCGGCGGAGCCCATGAAGACCGAGCCGGCACCGGCAGCCGCATCCAGCGGCACACCCGGGTTACCGGGCGAGGAGCCGTTGTAGAGCTCGGGCGGATTCAGGAACGCCGTCAGCAGCGGGAGCGAGCTGTCGGTCTTGGATCCGTTCGCGTGCACGACGGTGCGGGCGACGTCGTCGTCGAGCATGGAGTGGCCGAAGCGGTAGACCGCGTGGGCGAACTCCGCCTCGATGGCGGGGTTGATGTCCGGCGAGTACACGTGGAACGGCCGGACCGCCGGCTGCACCTTGCGGGCGAACTCCTCGAACACCAGGTGCTGGTACTCCATCTCGGTGACGTACCTGGCCGCCTGGAACAGGCGTTCACCGTAGTTGTAGCTACCGGTGCCGCCCGCTCCTGCCACGCCGATCGCGTGCCAGTCAGCCCACGCCTTGTCCCCGGCCGCGGTGCCACGGGCGTCGGACAGGACCCCGTTGACGTAGTCCACCAGGCGGTTGTGCTCGGAGTGGAAGATCTGGTGGATCGAGGTCAGCGCGATGTTCTCGTTGCAGCGCCCGTCACCGCACGAGGCGTGCGAGGCGAGCAGCTCGTCGTCGTAGGTGCCGGCACACTGCTGGGCGAAGTTCGCGTTCGCGGTGTGCACCCCGTCAGCGATGCTCGGGTCGGTCTGGGCCGCTCCACAGGGCGCTCCGTCCTTGTCGGGAGTCGGCAGGGCGTCCGGGATGTGGTCGCCGTTGGAGTCGAACTTGGCCGACGGGTCGGCGTTGTGCGCGATGTCGGTGACGAACGGCGTGTTGAAGTGCACCGCGTTGTCCGGCACGGGGACCGGCGTGGTGGTGTTGCCCTCGAGCGTCGGGCTGGCGGGCAGGACGACGTTGCCGTTGATCTTGCAGTTGCCGTCGCAGACGTACTGCGGCAGCCCGTTCGGGCCGGGCAGGTACTTGCCGTAGGGGTCGGTCTGCAGCATCGGGATGTTCACCACGTCCAGGTCGACCAGCTTCAGCCCGAGGAAGGAGGCAGCTTGCTGCTTCACAGCGGCCCAGGTCGACTCGCCGCCCACCATGTTCGGTGAGTTGTCGAACGTCTGGCCGGCCGCGAGTCCGGTGAGCAGCTTGCCGGTGGCGACGGCAGCGGCGTTGTTGATCCCGGGTGTTCCGGTGCCCGGCGCGTACTCGCGCAGGAACACCTGGTGCGAGGCGTGCGAGGTGTAGGTCTGGCTCTGGTCGACCCACGGGGTGTCAGTGTTGCTCGGGCCGTCATCGTTGGTGCCCATGACGCCGTCGGGGCCGGCCAGGACCTGGGCGCGGGTCAGCACCATGAAGGCGGCACCGCTGTTGATGTCGACCTCGTCGCCGGTGTTCGGCTTGCCGTCAGGGCCCAGCAGGACCAGCGGGTCGTCCGCCTTGAGCGGGATGAAGACGTTGTCGCCGGTCTTGACCGTCTGGTCCACGCCGTGGTCGAAGAACTGGCCGAAGAAGGTGAACAACGAGTTGAACGGCGGCGAGAGGCCGACGTCGGTGGTGATGTTGTGGATGAAGAGCGTGTGGTGCTGCTGGGTGCAGCATGCGGGGGTGTTCGGCGTCTTGTCGAGACCCGTGGCCGGGTCGACGTCGCAGGGCACCGAGCTCGCGGTGTGGTCCTGGGCTCGCACGGGACGGGTGGCCGCGGCGACCGCCGCCGGGTTGCTCGAGGTCTGGTCCACGATCAGGTTGCTGATGGTGCGCGGCTGCGAGTCGACGACGTTCCCGTGCGTCTGCTTGTAAGTCGTCCCACAGACCGCCGCCAGCGGGTCGGAGCACTGCGCGGGCGTGTTTCCGGCGAGGAACGGCGAGTGCGCATTGACCGTGTCGGCGTCGCGGAAGGAGGGCCGGGTGAGCCGCGGGAAGACCTCGTCGGATGCGGCGAACCTCGCGGTGGCCGCGTTCTTGAGGTTGTTGCAGGAGCCGTCGACCGTGCGCAGGCCGTAGGCCGTGAGGTAGACCGGCACCTGCTCGTCGTCGGGGATACCGTCACCGGGCTGGGCGACCTGCGTGCCGCACGGGTCCGACACGGTCAGCGTCGTCGTGTGCCGCTCGGCGATCTTGATCTGCTTCAGGATGAAGGACAGATCGCCCGTCGTCACGACGAAGTCGTTGCCGACCGGAGCGGGCGCGGCAACGGCCGCGGGCGCCATTCCCAGCTGGAGGCTGAGACCGACGACCACGGCCAGCGCGGTCAGCACGCTGAGCCGACGCCTCACTCTGGTGCGTGCGCGGACCACACCAACGCGGTCGCCGGATCCCTTCGTGTTGTCACGGACAAACCGGCCACGTGTGGCTGCGGTCATGACGCACCTGCCTTCGGCTCCAAATGACGGATTACAACACCGTCATGTAGGCAGGTTGGAAATTCCTTGGAGCCACAGCAGAAGCGCCCCACCCGAGCGAGTCGGGTGGGGCGCTTTTCGATGGGACGTCAGGTGAGGCCGGCGCCGCAGTGCAGGCCCATCATCAGCCACTCGGACGAGTCGTGCCCGGGGACGGGAGTGAACCCCGGGGTCGCCGGCGCGGACGCGGCGTGAGTCGACGGACCGACCAGTACGGCGGTCACCGCCAGGGTGGCGACGACCCGCAGCAGCTGCCGACCGAACGACCTCCGCTTCACGAGATGTCGACCGTCTCGCAGTGCAGTCCCATCCGCATGCCGTTGGCGCCGTACTTGTGCGGCACCGGGGCGACGAAAGCGGTTTCGCGCTGGTGGCGGCCGGCGCCGTGGTGCGACCCGGAGGCGGTGCTTGCCCCGGCAACGTAGGTGGAGCCGGCGAGCAGTCCTGCGACCGCGACGACCGAGAGCGACTGGGCGATCCGCCTCAACGACATGAGACCTCCTGGGGGCTTCACTTCGTCACGGTACGCCTCGGGTCGGGTTCGCGAAACGGCCGACGCCTAGCCGCGAGTTAGCACCAGGTCGTGAGTCCGCGGTCCGGGCCGGAAGCCGATGCCGCGGTAGACCCGACCCGGCTCGGGGTAGTCGTCGTCGCCCCGTGGGCGGACCAGACCGGTGGTGGCGCCCGCGTCGCGGGCGGCGTGCAGGGCGGCCAGGCTGACCGCGCTGGCCAGGCCTCGCCGGCGGTGGTCGGGATGGCAGCCGACCGGCTCGACCAGAGCTACGCCCGAGCCTTCGTCGAGCCAGACGCAGCACGAAGCGACCATCTCGCCGTCGGCGCTGACCGCGACCCAGTCGAGGGCGGCACGGTAAGGCTGCGTGGCCATCAGCCGCTCGTAGGCTCCGGTCGAGACCTTCGAGGTGGCCGACCACGACGCGCGGTGGCAGGCCGCCCGCGCCTCGGCCTCGTCTGGGTGTACGGCGCGGAAGGTGTAGCCGGGCACCTCCGGCACGGGCGTCAGCGTGGCCAGGTCCAGCGTGTGCTGGCTGAACCACAGGTCCGGGTCCTCGACGAACCCGGCGGACTCGAGGGCCGCGCCGAGGACGGGCTCGGTGTCGAGGTACGACGTGCGGAGCGTCGTCGCCGTGGTCGCCGCCAGGAACCAGGCGACCGCCTGCTCGGCGATCTCGGGATGC
>JAWWPM010000484.1:0-2740 GCA_033854915.1 Nocardioidaceae bacterium | reverse complement strand
TGCATGATGAGCCACCGCTCCGGCGAGACCGAGGACGTCACGATCGCCGACCTCGCGGTCGCCACCAACTGCGGCCAGATCAAGACCGGTGCGCCGGCGCGGTCCGAGCGCGTTGCCAAGTACAACCAGCTCCTCCGGATCGAGGAACAGCTCGGGGACGCCGCCCGCTACGCCGGTGCGGGTGCCTTCCCGCGCTACCAGGGCTGAGGTCGGGCGGACCCGTGCCGAGCTCCCGTCCTCCTTCGCCGCGCAACGGGCCGTCGGGCCAGTCCCGTGGCACGCGACCGCGCCGGGCGTCGACCAACACCCGGCCGGCGCAGCGGGGCAGCACCGCCCGTGCCCAGGCGGCACCGGCCGGGCGCCCACGGGCGCGGTTCACCAGCCGGATGGCGGTGATCACGGTCGTGCTCGCGGTGCTGGTGGTCTCCTACGCGTCGAGCATGAAGGCCTACCTCCAGCAGCGCGGCCAGATCAACAGCCTGCACAGCGAGATCGCCCAGTCGCAGAAGGACATCACGGCCCTCGAGCGGGAGAAGAAGCGCTGGAACGACCCGGCGTACGTCAAGGACCAGGCGACGCGCCGGTTCGGCTGGGTGCTGCCCGGTGAGGTCGCCTACCAGGTGATCGACAAGAACGGGAAGCCGATGGGCACCAGCAACCGGCTCTCCGACCCGCACCGGGTCGTGCACGTGGCTCCGACCGCGTGGTGGGCCCGGCAGGCGTCGTCCCTGGCCAGGGCGGACCACCCGCCGAAGACGCCCCCGCCGCCGGCGTCGAAGATCACGCCCAAGGACGAATGATCACCCCGGACGACGCGGCCGTGGTCGAGGCCCAGCTCGGTCGGGTGCCGCGCTCGATCCACGCCGTCGGGCACCGCTGTCCGTGCGGCAACCCCGACGTGGTGACCACGGAGCCGCGGCTCGACGACGGCACCCCGTTCCCGACCACGTTCTACCTGACGTGCCCGCGTGCGGCCTCGCAGATCGGCACGCTCGAGGCGTCGGGACTGATGGCGGAGATGACCCGGCGGCTCGCCGACGATCCCGACCTCGCCGCGTCGTACGCCGACGCGCACCGCGCATACCTCTCCGCGCGGGAGGCGATCGGCGAGGTCCCCGAGATCGCGGGTGTCTCCGCCGGCGGGATGCCCGACCGGGTGAAGTGCCTCCACGTGCTCGCCGGACAGTCCTTGGCGCAGGGCCGTGGCGTCAACCCGCTCGGCGACGAGGTGCTCGACCTGCTGGGGGAGTGGTGGGCGACCGGCCCCTGTGTCGGAGGGGACGCCCCGTGACCCGGGTCGCCGCGATCGACTGCGGCACCAACACGATCAAGCTCCTGGTGGCCGACCTGGACGACGGCGTGATGACCGAGCACGTGCGCGAGATGCGGATGGTGCGGCTGGGCGAGCACGTCGACCGCACCGGCCGGCTCGGCGACGGCGCGCTCACCCGGGTGTTCGCGGCGATCGACGAGTACGCCGCGATCATCCGCGAGCACGACGTGGCGGCGACCCGGTTCTGTGCCACCTCGGCGGCCCGTGACGCCGACAACGCCGAGGTGTTCACCGAGGGGGTGGAGGAGCGGCTGGGCATCCGGCCCGAGGTGCTGCCCGGTGACGAGGAGGCCCGGCTGTCGTACGACGGCGCGACCCACGGCCTGCAGTCGGGGCTGCCGGCGCCGTACCTCGTGATCGACATCGGCGGCGGCTCCACCGAGCTGATCCTGGGCTCCGACACCGGCGAGGTGATCGCCGGCCAGTCCCTCGACATCGGCTCGGTCCGGCTGACCGAGCGGCACCTCGCGACCGACCCGCCGACGGAGGCCGAGGTCACGGCCGCCACCGCCGACATCGACGCGGCGCTCGACGGCTGTGACGTCGACCCGGCCGACGCCGCCGCCGTGATCGGCGTGGCCGGCACGGTGACCACGACCGCGGCCATGGTGCTCGACCTCGCCGGCTACGACCGCACGATCCTGCACCACGCGGTGATCGGGTGCGACGCGGTCCAGGGGGTGACCCGCCGGCTGCTGACGATGTCGGTCGAGGAGCGCCGGGCGCTGCCGTTCATGCACCCCGGCCGGGCCGACGTGATCGGTGCGGGCGCGTTGATCCTCGACCGGATCCTGCGTCGTACCGACGTCGCCTCGCTGCTCGTCTCCGAGGCCGACATCCTCGACGGGATCGCCTGGTCCCTGGCCTGAGTGTTCCCGGTCACCACCCCGTGCGGGTGCCGGGCCCGGCCGGTCGCAGCGGTTAGTTTGGGATCAGGCCCGAACGACCGATGGCCCGCCCGCTCGGAAGGACACCCGGCAGATGGCCGACGCCGCACGACCCGACTCCACGACAGACGAGTCCGACGAGACCCGTCCGGTCCGCGCCGCCGAGCCGGTGACGTCGGGGCCGACCGCGACCGACGACAGCAACCGCACCGCCGCCGACTACAACGACGTCGCGGAGCGGCCGGCCGCCGACCACCCCGGCAAGGTCGAGAAGCCGTCGGACCTCAAGAAGCCCTCGGTGCTGCTCGCCGTACGACGCAGCGTGCGTGAGTTCCTCGACGACGACTGCACCGACCTCGCCGCCTCGCTCACCTACTACTCCGTGCTCGCGCTGTTCCCCGCGATGATCGCGCTGATGTCGCTGCTCGGCGTGGTCGGGCAGGGCACGAGCTCGCTGCACGCCGTCGAGGACGTGCTCCGGCCGCTGGTGAGCCGCGACGCCTACGACACGCTCGTGAAG
>JAWWPM010000483.1:0-6635 GCA_033854915.1 Nocardioidaceae bacterium | reverse complement strand
ACTAGGAATTGGGTGAGGTCATGCCGCTGACGCCTGAGGACGTGAGCAACAAGCGCTTTACTCCCGTCCGGCTCCGTGAGGGCTACGACATGGGGGAGGTCGACCAGTTCCTCGACGAGGTGGAGGCGGAGCTCGCCCGCCTGACTCGTGAGAACGACGACCTGCGCACCAAGCTCTCGGCCGCGCAGAGTGGTGCCGGCGAGTCCACTCCGGCTCCCGAGCCGTACGCCGCGCAGCCGGTCGCGCCCGAGCCGGTGGCGCCCGAGCCGGAGCCCGAGCCCGAGCCGGAGCCGGCCCCCGCGCCCGCCGCGGTCGAGGCCGGCAGCACGGTGACCACCACGACCCTCGGCGCCGTCGCCGGTGGCGGGGTCGAGACGATCCGGGTCGAGACCGTCGCGGACGCCTCCAACGCGGCCGCCCGGCTGCTGCAGCTCGCGAGCAACAACGCCGACCAGCTGGTCGAGGACGCCAAGGGCGAGGCCGACAAGATCATCGGCGAGGCACGCACCAAGGCCGAGCGCCTCGAGTCCGAGTCCAAGGTCAACGCCGACAAGCTGGAGGCCGACGCCCGTGGTCGCGCCCAGTCGCTCGACAGCGAGACGGCCGAGCGCCGTACCCAGCTGTTCGGCGACCTGGAGAACGAGCGCGACCGTCTCGCCTCCGAGGTCGACAACCTGCGGGCCTTCGAGCGCGAGTACCGCTCGCGGTTGAAGACCTACTTCAGCCAACAGCTGGAGGCGCTGGAGAGCTCCGGCTCGGCCGACCCGACCCCGGGCTCGACCGACCCCGGCGTGAACGCGCCGAAGCGGCTCCGCTCGGTGCTCGGCGACGACGAGAGCTGATCCACCGCCCGTCCCGCGGACCTCGAACGGCCGGCACCCCCAGGGTGCCGGCCGTTCGTCATCCTCACCCGGGCGGGTGAGCGTGCACCGAACCGGCGATCCCATCAGGCGTGCCGCCTTTGAGAGAGCCGTCTGCGGGATATACCCTCCCCTCCGACCGACACCGCATGTCGCCGGTCAGGCCCGAAGTCCCCGCGGCCCTTTGGAAGGTCATCATGGCTCGCAGCACGACCCGTTCGCTGGCCGGCAAGGCTGCCCAAGCGGCGCGCAAGGCGGTGGCCAGACGAAGCCCGGCCACGGCCCCCTCCGCCCCGGTCCGGAAGGCCGCGAACGGTACGACGGCCAAGAAGGCCCCCGCGAAGAAGGCTCCGGCCAAGAAGGCAGCGGCGAAGAAGGCTCCGGCCAAGAAGGCTCCGGCCAAGAAGGCGGCGAAGGCTCCCGCGAAGAAGGCAGTGGCGGCGAAGGCCCCCGCGAAGAAGGCTCCGGCCAAGAAGGCAGTGGCGGCGAAGGCTCCCGCGAAGAAGGCTCCGACGGTGAAGGCTCCTGCCAAGAAGTCAGCGGCGGCGAAGACTCCGGCCAAGAAGGCTCCTGCAAGGAAGGCGACCGCAAAGAAGGCGACGGCGACGAAGCAGGCCGCAGTACAGAAGGCACCGGCCAGCAAGGCCGCGGCCGGCACGACTCCCCGGAAGACTCCCCAAGCGAAGGTGGCGGCTCAGAAAGTGGCGGCTCAGAAGTCGGTGACCCCGGCGGCGCAGGGGGCCGCGCCCACCCCCGCGGCCAAGGCGCCGGCCAAGAAGGCCGGCAAGAAGGCGACCCCGGCCAGCCTGGCCGTGCTGCCCGGAGACAAGCCGTGGACCAAGGCCGAGGTCGACGAGGTGATCGCCGACCTGAACAGCGACCGGGCGCGGGTGGTACGGACGCTGACCGCCCAGGAGGAGGAGCTGGCCGGCTTGATGCGCGACGCCGGTGACGGCGCCGGGCACGACCAGGCCGACATGGGTGCCACCAGCTTCGAGCGCGACCAGGAGCTGACGGTTCTCAACAACGAGCGCGAGAAGCTGGCCCAGATCGACCGGGCCCTGGCCCGGATCGCCGACGGCACCTACGGCACCTGCGAGTCGTGCGGCAACCCCATCGGCAAGGGTCGGGCGATGGCGTTCCCCCGTGCCACACTGTGCCTGACATGCAAGCAACGCGAGGAACGTCGCTGACCTCCGCCGAACCCGGCCCGACCCGACCACCCGGCAGCTCCGGCCACCGTGCGGTCTTCGCGGTGGTCGCCCTGGCGGCGTACGCCGTCGACCTCGGCACCAAGCTGCTCGCCGTGCACCGGCTGACCGAGGGCGGCGATCCGGTGGACGTGGTGGGGTCGTGGCTGCGGTTCGACCTCGTGCGCAACCCGGGCGCCGCCTTCAGCACCGGTACGTCGTACACGCTCCTGCTCTCCGTGATCGCCGTGATCGCCGCCGCGACCGTGATCCGCTACGGCCGGCGTCTGGGCGACCGCACCTGGGCGATCGCGCTCGGGCTGCTGCTCGCCGGCGTGTGCGGCAACCTCACCGACCGGGTCTTCCGCGCACCCGGGTTCCTGCGCGGACACGTCGTGGACTTCCTGGAGTTCCCGCACTGGCCGGTGTTCAACGTCGCCGACATGCTGATCGACGCGGCCGTCCTGCTGATCCTCGTGCAGACCTGGCGGGGCGTGCGCCTGACCGGCGCCCGCAGCGCCGACCGCGCATGACCAGCGCCGAGGAGCAGCGCGTCGTCCACGTGCCGGACGGCCTGGCCGGTGAGCGGCTCGACGCGGCCATGGCTCGGATGTTCGGGTTCTCCCGCACCAGGGCGGTCGCCCTGATCACCGAGGGGCACGTGCATCTCGACGGTCAGGTGGCGGGCAAGAGCGACCGGGTCCATGCCGGCGCCATGCTCGACGTCACGATCCCGGCGACGACCGACCCGCTCGAGGTGAAGGCCGAGCTCGTCGAGGGCATCCGGATCATCCACGACGACGACTCGATCATCGTGCTCGACAAGCCGGTCGGCATCGCCGTCCACCCCTCACCGGGCTGGACCGGCCCGACCGTGGTCGGCCACCTGGCCGCGGCAGGCTTCCGGATCGCCACCAGCGGGGCCTCCGAGCGACAGGGCATCGTGCAGCGGCTCGACGTCGGCACGTCGGGCGTCATGGTGATCTGCAAGGGCGAGCGGGCCTACTCGGTGCTCAAGAACGCCTTCCGGCAGCGCACGGTCGACAAGGTCTACCACGCGCTGGTGCAGGGCCATCCGGACCCGCTCACGGGCACGATCGACGCGCCGATCGGCCGGCATCCGCGGGCCGACTACAAGTTCGCGGTGATGGCCGACGGACGCCACAGCGTGACGCACTACGAGACGCTCGAGGCCCATCGCTTCGCCTCGCTGCTGGAGGTCCACCTCGAGACCGGCCGGACCCACCAGATCCGGGTGCACATGAGCGCGCTGAAGCATCCCTGCGTCGGAGACCTCACGTACGGCGCCGATCCGACACTGTCCGAACGGGTCGGCCTGCAGCGGCAGTGGCTGCACGCCACCCGGCTCGGCTTCGAGCATCCCGACACGGGGGAGCAGGTCGAGTACGAGTCGCCCTACCCCGACGACCTGGCCCACTCCCTGGACGTGATCCGTGACTCCTACTGACGGCGAGGTCGTCGTCCGCCTGGCCACGGTCGAGGACGCCGAGGCCGTCGCCGACCTCTACACGGCCGCCCGGGTCCACGCCGTACCCCAGATGCCGCCGGCCCTGCACACCAACGCCGAGGACCGCGGCCACTTCGCCCGGAGGCTGGCCGAGCCGGACGTCGAGGTGTGGCTGGCCGAGGCGGGCGACACCCTGCTGGGCTTCGCGGCCTGCACGCCGACCTTCCTCGACGGGCTGTACATCTCGCCCGAGCTCACCGGCCAGGGCATCGGGTCGCTGCTGCTCGACGTGGTCGACGCGACCCATCCCGACGGCTACGAGCTGTGGGTCTTCGAGTCCAACACCGGCGCCCGCCGGCTCTACGAGCGCCGCGGCCTGGTCGAGGTGGAGCGCACCGACGGCGCCGGCAACGAAGAGAAGGCGCCGGACATCAGAATGGCCATGCGGCCGTAGTCGGGCGAGTCAGCCGAACGCCTTCTTCACCAGCGCGGTGATCTTCTGCTCCTCGGCCGCGCCCAGGCTCGTGACGGCGTACTCGGTGGGCCAGAGGTTGCCGTCGTCGAGCATCGCGGCGTCGCTGAACCCCAGGGTCGCGTAGCGGGTCTTGAACTTGGCCGCGGACTTGAACCAGCACACGACCTTGCCGTCCCGGGCGTACGCCGGCATCCCGTAGTAGGTCTTCACGGTCGGCTCCGGTGCCGTGTCGGTCACGATCGCGTGGATGCGTTCGGCCAGGGCGCGGTCCTCGTCGCCCATCTCGGCGATCTTGTCGAGACAGGCCTGCGCCTCCTCGGCCGCCTTCGCCGCGCCCTTGCCGCCGGCCCGTTGGAGCTCTGCGGCGTGCTCCTTCATCGCGGCGCGTTCGTCGTCGGTCCAGCCCGTGCTCGCCATCTCGTGGCCTCCTCGTTCGGTGGTCGGTCGTTCCCGAGCCTAGGGAGACCCGGCGCCCGGACGCTTCTCGAATCCTGACCGTTCCGGGCGCGGCCGACTTCTGCCGTACGGCGAGACTGTCGGTGTGCCCTGTCAGGATGGCCCCGGCGATCGCGTAGTCTGAGCGTCTTCCCCCAGCCGGTTCCCGGCGTCGGTGGAGGTCCGACCGAGTCAGACTGGGCCTCCGTCCGCTGCACCGCTGTCGCCTGTCCGCACGAGCCGCTGAGGAGTCCTCGCCACCCATGTCATCCGGCTCATCCTCGGACTCCTCCAGCGCGGACTTCGTCCACCTCCACGTGCACACCGAGTACTCCATGCTCGACGGCGCGGCCCGGCTCGACGACCTGTTCGCCCGCACCGCCGAGCTCGGGATGACCAGCATCGCGATGACCGACCACGGCAACGTGTTCGGCGCCTACGACTTCTACGCCAAGGCGACGGCGGCCGGCATCAAGCCGATCATCGGCATGGAGGCCTACCTCACCCCCAACACGAGCCGCTTCGAGAAGAAGCGGGTCCGATGGAACGACGGCGGCGACGACGACGTCAGCGGGTCCGGCGCCTACACCCACATGACGCTCCTGGCCGAGTCCACGGCCGGGATGCACAACCTGTTCCGGCTCTCGAGCCGGGCCAGCATGGAGGGCTACTACTACCACCCGCGCGCCGACCGCGAGCTCCTCGCCGAGTACTCCGAGGGCCTGATCGGCACCACCGGCTGCCCGTCGGGTGAGGTCCAGACCTGGCTACGCATCGGCGACTACGCCAAGGCCCGCCAGTCCGCTGCCGACTTCCAGGACATCATGGGTCGCGACAGCTACTTCATCGAGCTGATGGACCACGACCTGGTCATCGAGAAGCGGGTCCGCGACGGCCTGCTCCAGCTCAGCAAGGACCTCGCGATCCCGGTGATCGCGACCAACGACTCCCACTACGTCCGGCGCGAGGACGCAGCGGCGCACGAGCATCTCCTGTGCGTCTCGTCCGGCTCGGTGATGAGCGACCCCAAGCGGTTCCGGCTCGACGGCGACGGCTACTACATCAAGTCCGCCGCCGAGATGCGCGAGCTGTGGGAGCACAAGCACGGCATGAAGGAGGCGTGCGACAACACGCTCCTGATCGCCGAGCGGTGCGAGGTCACCTTCACCGAGGGCAACGGCACCTACATGCCGCGTTTCCCGGTCCCGCCCGAGGAGACCGAGGAGACGTGGTTCCGCCGCGAGGTCGCGAAGGGGCTGGCCTTCCGCTACCCCGACGGTGTGCCCGTCGCCTCGCAGGAGCGGGCCGACTTCGAGATGGACGTCATCGTCCAGATGGGCTTCCCCGGCTACTTCCTCGTGGTCGCCGACTTCATCAACTGGGCCAAGGACAACGGCATCCGGGTCGGCCCCGGTCGGGGCTCGGGAGCCGGCTCGATCTGCGCCTACGTCATGCGGATCACCGACCTGGACCCACTGGAGCACGGGCTGATCTTCGAGCGTTTCCTCAACCCCGAGCGCCTCTCGATGCCCGACTTCGACATCGACTTCGACGAGCGGCGCCGCAGCGAGGTGATCCGCTACGTCTCCGACAAGTACGGCGAGGATCGCGTCTCGATGATCGTGACCTACGGCACGATCAAGGCCAAGCAGGCCGTCAAGGACGCCAGCCGGATCCTCGGCTACCCCTTCGCCATGGGCGACCGGATCACCAAGGCCATGCCGACCGCGGTCATGGGCAAGGACATCCCGCTGAAGGAGATCTTCGACCCCCAGCACAAGCGGTACGGCGAGGGAGGCGAGTTCCGCTCCCTCTACGAGGCCGACCAGGACGTCAAGACCGTCGTCGACACCGCGATCGGGCTCGAGGGCCTCAAGCGCCAGTGGGGCGTCCACGCTGCCGGCGTGATCATGTCGAGCGAGCCGCTGATCGACATCATCCCGCTGATCCGGCGCCCCCAGGACGGCGCGATCATCACCCAGTTCGACTACCCGATGTGCGAGCACCTCGGGCTGATCAAGATGGACTTCCTGGGCCTGCGCAACCTCACCGTGCTCGACGACGCGCTGAAGAACATCCAGCGCAACCGCGGCGAGACGGTCGTGCTCGAGGAGCTCCCGCTCACCGACGCCACGACGTACGCACTGATGGCCCGCGGCGACACGCTCGGTGTCTTCCAGCTCGACGGCGGCCCGATGCGGGCCCTG
>JAWWPM010000482.1:0-3673 GCA_033854915.1 Nocardioidaceae bacterium | reverse complement strand
TGTGGAGGAGCGCGGCCCGCGCGACCCGGGATGTGCGACCGTGCGGTGATGGGCAGCGCGACGGCGACCGCGATGACCCGGCCGGTCGGGCAGGACCAGCCGATCGGGATCGTCGAGGCCGAGCTGCAGGTGCTCTTCGTCACGGCGTACGACGTGCAGGCCCGGCCGCAGGACCGGCCGGGTCATCGCGGTCGCCGTCGCGCTGCCCATCACCGCACGGTCGCACATCCCGGGTCGCGCGGGCCGCGCTCCTCCACAGCCCGGGCGCGACAACGGCGGCGGGCCGGCCCCGAAGGGCCGGCGTCGCCGCCGTCGTCAGATGCTGGTGTCGCGGTGCTGCGGAAGTCAGGCCTTGCCGAGGATCCGGTTGAGGTTGGTGCCGCAGACGGGGCACACGGCCTTGGCCATGCGGGTGCCCTTGTCGTTGACACGGACCTCGCCTTCGGCCTCGCGCTTCTCCTTGCACTTCACGCAGTAGAACTCGCCGCTCCAGGTCTCCGCCATGACGGCCTCCTTGCTTGTCAGTTCACGGTCGCCGCGACGGGGATGACAGGGGAAGCCCGCGGGCACCGAGTGGCTCTTGCCATCCGGTCGGGACGACCCTACGGCACGGGGAGGGCCGGGTGCGAACGGCGCACCGCTGAGCGTGAATCGAGCGTGATTCACGCGTGCGCCACATTCCGGCCGCGCGAACCCCTCGTCATAGGCTCCGGCCATGTCCGAGAGCCACCTGAGAGTCACCCGACCGAGCGACGGGGTCGTGCTGCTGACCCTCGACCAGCCGGACCAGCGCAACGCGATGTCGGCCGAGATGACCTCGTCCTGGGTGCAGGCGATGGCCGACCTGGCGGGCGACCGCGAGGTGCGTGCCGTGGTGGTCACCGGTGCGGGCAGCGCCTTCTGCTCGGGCGGAGACACGTCGTGGATCGCCAGCGAGCCAGATGCCTCCGTCGACGACCTGCGCGAGCGGATGCTGCCGTTCTACCGGTCCTGGCTGTCGATCCTCAGGCTCGAGGTGCCGACCCTGGCCGCGGTCAACGGCCCGGCGATCGGTGCGGGGCTGTGCCTCGCGCTGGCCTGCGACGTGCGGTACGCCGCGACCGGCGCCCGCCTCGGCGCGCCGTTCGTCCGGCTCGGCATGCACCCCGGCATGGGGGCGACCTGGCTGCTGCCCGACATCGTGGGTGCCGCGGCCGCTCGCGACCTGCTGCTGACGGGCCGCACCGTCGACGCCGACGAGGCGCTCCGGCTCGGGCTGGTCTCGCGGGTCATCGAGCAGGAGGGCTTCCTCGAGGAGGTGCTCGAGACCGCGGCCGCGATCGCCCGGACCGCGCCGGTCGCGAGCCGGCTCACCACCCGCGCCCTGCGCACCGGCGGGCCGGCCGGCCTCGAGGCCGCCCTGCAGTGGGAGGCGCTGGCCCAGCCGGTCACGCTGGCGACCGCGGACCTGCAGGAGGGCATCAGGGCGGCCCGGGAGCGGCGGGAGCCCCGCTTCACCGGACGCTGAGCCGCTCGGCGGCCCCCACCGCGTCCGGGTGGGGGAACCCGGACGGGCGCCGGTCGCCGGAGAGCGCGACCGCTCCGGGATGGGGCCCGGATGTGGCAAGACGGGGACCCAGGCACCTGGCGACGTCTGCCTTCCCCTTGCGAACGTCGTCCGGCGACCTGGGGCCCCGTCTGACCGCCACGCTAGGAGTGGGCACGGTGGCGGGTCAACGCAAGGGCCCGGATCGGGCACGGGGCCTGTGGACAGACCTGTGGACAACCACCCGGAAACCTGTGGACAGTGACCCTTTCGCCGTGGAGACGGCTGGGGACGCGCTGTGGAGGTGGGCGGGTCCGGCCTGTCGGCGACCCCGCTGACCAGCCATGATGGCGTGCACGGGCTGTGCACGGAAAATAACTGGGCCCCGGACGCGCGGAGAGGAGCCTTCGTTGGCTGCGGAGGAGACCTACGGTCCTTTTGAAGGGGGGCCGGTGGCGGCGCTGCGACGGATCGCCTTCCTGATGGAGCGCGGCCGCGAGGACACCCGGCGGGTGCAGGCCTTCCGCGGGGCGGCCGCGGTGCTGCTCCCGCTGCCCGCCGAGGAGGTCGAGGCGCGGGTCGAGGCCGGCACCCTGACCGAGCTGGCCGGCATCGGCCCGAGCACTGCGGCGGTGGCCGAGGCGGCGGTGCGCGGCGTCGTACCCGAGCGGCTGGCCAAGCTCGAGCGCGAGCACGCCGGCCCCCTCGCCGCGGGCGGCCGGGAGCTCCGGGCGGCTCTGCGCGGTGACCTGCACTCCCACTCGGACTGGTCCGACGGCGGCTCGCCGATCGAGGAGATGGCCTTCACCGCCATGGAGCTCGGCCACGACTACCTCGTGCTCACCGACCACTCGCCCCGGCTGACCGTCGCGAACGGGCTGAGCGTGGCCCGGCTGACCCGCCAGCTCGGTGTGGTCGACGCGGTCAACGAGCACCTCGCCGGCTCCGGGTTCACCCTGCTGAAGGGCATCGAGGTCGACATCCTCGACGACGGCGGTCTCGACCAGACCGACGAGATGCTGGCCAGGCTCGACCTGCGCGTCGCGAGCGTGCACTCCAAGCTCCGCCAGGACTCCGCCGGGATGACGCAACGGATGCTCGGCGCGGTCCGCAACCCACGCACCAACGTGCTCGGCCACTGCACCGGCCGGATGGTGACCGGCAACCGCGGCACCCGGCCGAGCAGCGAGTTCGACGCGAAGGCCGTCTTCGAGGCGTGCGCCGAGCACGACGTCGCGGTCGAGATCAACTCCCGCCCCGAGCGTCGTGACCCGCCGACGAAGCTGATCGAGCTGGCCCGCGACCTCGGCTGTCTGTTCTCCATCGACTCCGACAGCCATGCCCCCGGACAGCTGGACTTCCTCGACTACGGCTGCGAGCGGGCGGCCGCGGCCGGCATCGACGCCGACCGGATCGTCAACACCTGGCCGCGCGAGCGACTCCTGGCCTGGGCCGACAAGGCCTCCTGACCGGTCCGGTGCGTCGCGCAGGGCTGTCGGCGGCCCGGGCTAGCGTGGTGCGCATGTCGCTGCAGACCCCCGTGGAGGTACGCCGTTCGGCCCGCCGCCGCCGTACCGTCTCCGCCTACCGCGAGGGCGACCGCATCGTCGTGCTGATCCCGGCCCGGATGACCCGGGCGCAGGAGGCCGAGTGGGTCCAGACCATGGTCGCCAAGGTCGAGAAGTCCGAGGCGCGGCGCCGGCCCAGCGACGACGAGCTGGTCTCCCGGGCGGCTCGGCTCAGCCGAGCCTGGCTGGAGGGGCGCGCGGAGCCGCTCTCGGTCCGCTGGGTCGACAACCAGCGCACCCGCTGGGGCTCGTGCACGCCGGCGGACCGTTCGATCCGGCTCTCCCGCCGGCTCCAGGGCATGCCCGACTGGGTCGTCGACTACGTCCTGGTCCACGAGCTCGCCCACCTGATCGAGGCCGGGCACAACGACCGCTTCTGGCATTGGGTCGGCCGCTACCCGCAGGCCGACCGGGCCCGGGCGTGGCTCGACGGCTACTCCGCCGGCGCGCGGCTCGAGAGCGGCGAGGAGCCCGCCGACTGACGACCGAGCGCGAAGGCGATCAGCTCGTGCAGCTCCGGCTCCAGGTCCGGCAGGGCGTCCAGCGGCCACCACCGCACGTCCAGCGACTCGTCGCTCAC
>JAWWPM010000481.1:0-5351 GCA_033854915.1 Nocardioidaceae bacterium | reverse complement strand
TGCGGGGTGAAGTAGGTCTCGTAGGAGGTCTCCGGGTCCATCGCCCAGGCGCCGCCGTCACTGCCCATGGAAACCCGGGACATCGACTCGACACCGCCGGCGAGGATCAGGTCCTCGAAGCCGGACCGTACCCGAGCGGCGGCCTGGTTGACGGCCTCGAGACCAGAGGCGCAGAAGCGGTTGAGCTGCACGCCCGACACGGTCTCGGGGTAGCCCGCGGCGAGGGCGGCGGTCTTGGCGATGTCACCGCCCTGCTCGCCGATCGGCGAGACCACCCCCAGCACCACGTCGTCGACCCGGTTGACGTCGAGCGACGGGTTCCGGACCTGGATCTCGTCGAGCAGGCCGACCATCAGGTCGACCGGCTTCACCTCGTGGAGGCCGCCCACCGCCTTGCCCTTGCCGCGCGGCGTACGGAGGTGGTCGTAGACGAATGCCTGCTGGGGTCCTGGAGCCATGTCCCCGATTGTGACACTCTTACTGTCATGGTCGTCAAGGAGGACGGGGCTGTGGGACCCGTCACGCTGCTCACACTCGACGAGCTGACCGACCGCGTCGGGATGAGCGTGCGCAACATCCGCTTCTACACCAGCAAGGGTCTCGTGCCCCCGCCCCTGCGGCGCGGGCGCAGCGGCTACTACACCTCCGACCACGTGGCTCGCCTGCAGCTCGTGCTCGAGCTCCAGGGCCACGGCTTCACGCTCTCGGCGATCGAGAAGTACGTCGCCGGCATCCCCACGGACGCCAGCCCAGCGGACATCGCCCTGCACCGGACCATGCTCGCGCCGTGGATGGCGGACTCCCGCGAGGAGATGTCGCGTACCGAGCTGGAACGACGGGCCGGTCGCAGTGTGAGTGCCGAGGACCTCGAGACCCTCCAGGCCCTCGGTGTGCTCGAGCCCAGCGGCCGCGGCCGGTTCCAGGTGTCGGTCTCGCAGCTCGGCGTCGGCCTCGGGCTGCTCGACCTCGGCTACCCGATCGAGGCGGCCCGCGCGGCGCACGAGGTGTACGCCGCGCACGGGCGGGCGATCGCCGAGGAGCTCTACGAGCTGTTCCGGACCATGGTCTGGCCGGTCTACAAGGAGCAGGGTGTCTCGCCCGAGCGGATCCAGGAGGTGGTCGAACGGCTCAAACCGCTCTCGATCAACTCCCTGGTCCAGGCCTACGAGGCCGGCATGGACGAGACCCGCAGGGCCAACATCGCCCGAAGAGCCCGCTGAGCGATCCCTGACCTAGGGTGAACGGCATGGCAGCCGACAGCACGATCCTGGTGACCGGCGCGACCGGCTTCATCGGCCGCCGACTCACCGAGTCCCTCGTCCAGCAGGGGTACGACGTGCGCGCGATGACGCGCCGGCCCGAGCAGTACGACGGGCCGGGCACGGCGGTCGGCGCCGACGTCCACCAGCCCGACACCCTGCCCGACGCGGTCAAGGGGATCGACGTCGCGTTCTATCTGGTGCACTCGCTCGACGCCA
This sequence comes from Nocardioidaceae bacterium, assembly GCA_033854915.1. GTDB lineage: Bacteria > Actinomycetota > Actinomycetes > Propionibacteriales > Nocardioidaceae > Nocardioides. Next base: position 3,873 of record JAWWPM010000481.1, on the reverse strand, counting down.
ACGACTTCGAGAAGACCGATGCCGCCGCGGCCCGGGCCTTCGGCAGCGCGGCCGCCGAGGCCGGGGTCCGGCAGATCATCTACATGGGCGGCCTCGGCGCGGACGACGAGAAGCTCTCCCCCCACCTGCGCTCACGCCGTGAGGTCGAGTCGCTCCTGGGCGAGGCCGGGGTGCCGGTGACCGTGCTCCGGGCCGCCATCGTGGTCGGTGCGGGTGGCGTCTCGTGGGAGCTGACCCGCCAGCTGGTCAAGAACCTCCCGGCGATGGTCGTGCCGAAGTGGGTGGACACCAAGACCCAGCCGGTCGCCCTCGACGACGTGGTCCGCTACCTGGTCGGCGTGGTGGACCAGCCCGAGGCGATGGGCCGGGTCTTCGAGATCGGGGGTCCCGAGCAGCTGACCTACCAGCAGATGCTCCAGGTCGCCGCCGAGCTCGCCAACGGCCGGCGCGTGCGGATCCTGCGGGTGCCGGTGCTCACGCCGCGGCTCTCGTCGTACTGGCTGGCGCTGGTGACCGACATCGACGTCACGACCGGCCGCAACCTGATCGACTCGATGGTGACCGAGGTGATCGTCACCGACCACTCGATCCGCGACATCGTCCCGGGCGAGCCGATCCCCTACGCCGAGGCGGTCCGGCGGGCACTCGCGGTGGACCCGATCGACTGACCCGGACGTCCCCGCTCAGAAGAGCGCGGGCAGCACGAAGAGCATCGAGACCGACCAGAGCACGTGGGTGATGATCGGCGCCTGGATGCCGCCCGTCGCCCGGCGTTCGAGTCCGACCAGCAGGCCGAGGAGCATCGCCGCGAACGCCAGCATCACGTTGCCGGTGGCCAGGGTGGCGGCGGCGTAGGCGACGGTGGTCACGATCACGGGGTGGCGTGGGGTCGCGGCGTAGAGGGCGCCACGGAAGAACAGCTCCTCGGCGATGCCGTTCAGGGCGGTGATCACGATCAGCAAGGGCACCGAGCCGTGCTGGGCGTGGTCGAGCACATGCCGCACCTGGGCATCGAGCCAGGGGATCTGGCGGACCACGAGGCCGCCGACGACGAAGAGCGCAGCCAGCAACGCGCCGTACGCGACCGGCATCGCGACCGGGCGTGGACCGGCTTCTTGACCACGGAGGGTGCGGCCGAGGTGCAGCGGGCCGGAGGTGAGCGCACCGACGGTCCAGACCGCGGCCAGCCCGAGGGTGGCGGGGTAGAACAGCGCGTTCCCGGGCTTGATCCGCAGGGACAGCGCGAGCAGCACGGCTCCGACGACCACGAAACCAGCGGTCACCAGCTGGCGTCGGCGCAGGTTGCGCTCGGACTCGCGGTGGTCGCGCGGGACCTTCTCCCAGAGGGTCTGGCGCACAGCTCGCCGTACGCCGTCGATCACCGCACCACCCTACGTGCGAGAGAGGCCCCGGCCTGACGCCGGGACCCCTCTCTCGTCGGTGTGTGCGACGACTCGGCTCAGTGGCCGGTAACGGCGTCCTTGGCGTCGCCCGCAGCGTCCTTGACGTGCTCACCGGCCTTCTTGACCTTGGCCTCGCCCTGGTCCGCCTTGCCTTCGTTCTCCATGCTGTCGTTGCCCGTGACGTTGCCCGCGGACTCCTTGGCCTTGCCCTTGAGATCGGTGGCTTCGTTGCCGGCCTTGTCGTCGAGACCCATGTGGGCTCACATCCCTTCACGCGCGGCTGCCCCCCATGAGCGCAGCCTCTTGCTCAGTCCGTACCCCCGGCGACCCGGAGGATGCGCCAACACCCGCCAGGTCAGCGGAAGGCGAGCACGCCGTCCTCGAGTGCGGCGTGCCGGATCGTGCGGCGGTCGTGGAGATAGCTCTGCCGCAGCCGCCACGGCTCACGGTCGCCCTGGCGCGGCAGCTGGTCGAGGGCTCGCAGCACGTAGCCGGAGGTGAAGTCCATGAACGGGAGCGCGGGCACCGACGGGTCCCGCACGGGTACGACGCTGCGGTAGCCATGCTCGGACATGAAGGCCAGCAGCCGGCAGCAGAACTCCGCGACCAGGTCGACCTTCAGCGTCCACGAGGCGTTGGTGTAACCGACGGTGAAGACGAAGTTCGGCACCCCGGTGAGCATCAGCGCGCGGTAGGTCATCTCGGCGGAGGGGTCGACCGGGGTGCCGTCGACCACCAGCGCGATGTCGCCGAACGGCGAGAGCCGCAGACCGGTGGCGGACACGATCACGTCCGCGTCGAGGTGCCGGCCGCCGGTCAGCACGACCCCGGTCTCGTCGAAGCGCTCGATGGTCGCGGTCACCACCTCCGCGGTGCCGCGCCGCAGCGCCTTGAACAGGTCACCGTCCGGCACGAAGCACATCCGCTGGTCCCACGGGTCGTAGGTCGGCGCGAAGTGGGTGTCGACGTCGTACCCCTCGGGGAGCTGGGCCACGTTCTGCTTGCGGATCAGTCGCCTGACGAACCCGGGCCGGCTCCGGGACAGCCGGTAGAACACGGCCGTGGTGGTGATGTTCTTCCAACGCACCGCCCGGTGCGCGGCCCGGGCCGGGAGCCAGCGCCGGATGCGCAGCGCGATCGGGTCGCGACGGGCCAGGCTCATCACGTACGACGGCGAGCGCTGCAGCATGGTCACGTGCGACGCGTCGCGGGCCAGGGTCGGCACCAGGGTGACGGCGGTCGCGCCGCTGCCGATCACCACGACCCGGCGGCCGGCCCACTCCAGGTCGTCGGGCCAGTGCTGCGGGTGGACGATCGAGCCCGAGAAGTCGGCGGCCCCGGGGAACTGCGGCTCGTGGCCGTGCTCGTAGTCGTAGTAGCCGCGGCAGCTCCACACCAGGCCCGCGGTGAAGGTCACCGTCGCACCGTCGTGCTCGGCCTCGACCGTCCAGCGGGCGTCGTCGCTGCTCCACGAGGCGCGGACGACCCGGTGGTCGTAGCGGATGTGGCGGTCGACGTCGTACTCCGTCGCGGTCTCGCGGACGTAGTCGAGGATCCGCTGCCCCGGCGCCAGCGACTCCTGGTCGAGCCAGGGCTTGAAGCGGTAGCCCATCGTGTACATGTCGGAGTCCGAGCGGATGCCCGGGTAGCGGAACAGGTCCCACGTGCCGCCGCTGGCCCCCCGCGCCTCCAGCACGACGTACGACGTGCCGGGGCGCTCGCGGGTCAGGTGGGCGGCCGCGCCGATGCCGGACAGGCCGGCGCCGATGATCAGGACGTCGACGTGGCTCACACCTGGACCGCCGCGCCGGAACCCAGCAGCCCCTCCACGTCGGCGATCCCCCAGGCGACCAGCGCCTCGCGGGTGTCCTGCCCGGCCCGCGCGGGCGGCGGGCTGGTCAGGGTGGCGACGGTGCGGGAGAAGCGCGGCGCGGGTGCCGGCTGGGTGATGCCGTCCCGGTCGACGAACGTGCCGCGGGCGGCCAGGTGGGGGTGGGTGAACGCCTCACTGAGGGGGATCACCGGGGCGACGCAGGCCTCGGAGCCGTCGAAGACCGCGACCCACTCGGCCTGCGTCCTCGACGCGACGGCGTCGGCGATGACCGTTCGCAGCTCGTCGTGGCGGGTCGGGTCGTTGCGGTCGGGCGCGGCCTCGGCGATGCCGAGCAGCCGCACCAGCTCGTCGTAGAACTGGGGCTCGAGCGCACCGACGGCCAGGTGCCTGCCGTCGGCGGTCTCGTAGAGGTCGTAGAACGGCGCGCCGCCGTCGAGCAGGTTGGCCGCTCGCTCCTCGCGGTAGAGCCCGCCGGCCAGGAAGCCGGTGGCCATGGCGTTGAGGTGGGCGGTGCCGTCGACGATCGCGGCATCGACCACCTGGCCCTGACCCGAGGAGCGCGCCTCGAGGAGAGCGGCGAGGATGCCGATCACGAGGTAGGTCGACCCGCCGCCGAAGTCGCCGACCAGGTTGCCC
>JAWWPM010000480.1:0-2579 GCA_033854915.1 Nocardioidaceae bacterium | reverse complement strand
GTTGCCGCGTCTGCCACCATCGGTCTCATGCCGGACCTGACGGACTCCGAGGCGGACGAGATCGACCTCGCCGTCGCCTGCTACCGCGAGGAGGGGGTCTGGCAGCTCCAGGAGCTGCCCGAGTCCTCGCTTGACGGCATCGAGTCCATCGCCAAGGCGCTGCGGCGCTACCCCGGCGACAACGGCGCGATGGCGCTGATCTCGGTCGACGAGGACTTCTTCCTGATCGTCCGCTCGCGAGGTGCCGAGGTGAACCTCCTGCTCTCCGACGCGTCCGCGTCGACCGACTGGGCGCTGGCCCGCTCGGCGGTCGACCACCTCGGCGTACCCGTGGAGGACGACGACGAGCCCGCACCCGCCGGCGACCTCGGGATCGTGGCGGACATGGGCATCCCGGCGATGGACATGGGGGTGCTGCTCGACGACTACGAGCTCTACCCCGACGAGCAGCTCAGCGACATCGCCACCAAGCTCGGCTTCGGCCCGCGGTTCGACGACATCGCTGGCCTCTCCAACGCGTGAGCTCGCCCTGGGAGGCCGCGATGCGGCAGGCGCTCGCCGAGGCGCGGCTCGCCGTGCCCGCCGGTGACGTGCCGATCGGTGCGGTGGTCGTCGACGCCTCGGGCGCCGTCGTCGGCTCCGGCCACAACGTGCGCGAGCGCGACGCCGACCCGACCGGCCACGCCGAGGTGGTCGCGCTCCGCTCCGCCGCCGCGTCCGTCGGCGAGTGGCGGCTGACCGGGCACACGCTGGTGGTCACGCTCGAGCCGTGCACGATGTGCGCCGGCGCCGCCGTGTTGGCCCGGGTCGACCGCGTGGTGTTCGGTGCGTACGACGAGAAGGCGGGCGCTGTGGGCTCGCTCTGGGACGTGGTCCGTGACCGGCGCCTGAACCACCGCCCCGAGGTGATCGCCGGCGTGCTGGCGGACGAGGCGACCGGGTTGCTGGACGGGTTCTTCCGGGGGCAGCGGTTCGGCAGGCAGAGACCGGGGAATTCCCAAGGTATCTAGGTTTCCTGGCACTTCCCGTGGCGTGCATGCCCCTGGAAGCGCGAGACTCCATGGGGAAGTGGTGGCACGTGATGTCGACCGGCCGCTGCCGAGCGCGGATGTCCGATCCGCCCGACAAATTCCTCGATACCTTGGGAATTCGCGCCCGTCAGCCACCCCCCACCCTCACACCTCCCCCGGCGCCGCCTTCCGGACCATGATCCGGCTCCAGGCACCGAGGTACACCCGCCCGTCCGCCGGGATCTCGGTCTTCTGGCCGACCGGGATCGCGGTCTTCGGGAGCACCCCGACGGTGTCGCCGACGTAGGTCCCGTTCGACGACCCGAGGTCCTCGACCCACCAGCGGGTGCCGTCGCTGGTGAGCTGGGCGTGCCGGCGGCTGACGCCGGAGTCCGACGACAGGTCGATGTCCGGGGTGATCCCGCGCGAGCGTGAGGCGCGGCCGATCAGGACCGACGTGTGCCGGAGGGGTACGACGAGGGGCACACCGGGTGACGGGAGCGGGTCGGTGCTCTGCTGGTCGGCATACCAGTCCGGGTCGATCCACACCTCGGCCACCCACGGGGTGTCGAGTGCCGGCGCCGGGTTTGCGTCAGCGGCAGCCGGGGGCGCGGCGGCACGCGGCATCGAGCCGGTCGTGAAGTCGTAGCCGCAGGCCTCGCAGAACAGCGCGTCGGGGGAGTTCGGGGCCTGGCAGTTCGGGCAGACGTTCCCCGTCGGTGCCGCCGGGACGACCGGGTGCACGGCCGTGTCGTTCGCGTCGGGTGCGGCGGGCGCGTCCATCGCGATCCCGCACACGTCGCAGTAGTCCGTCGACGCCGACTCGTGGCCGGCGGGGCACCTCACTTCTTGATCCGCGTGGTCTTGGTGGACGCGGTGTCGAGCGCCATCTCGTCGGCCTTGTTGACGGCCGCCTTGAGCCGCACCGTGCCTTCCTTCTCGTCGTCGATGTCGACCACCTTGCGCAGCTTGGAGGTGGCCTCGTCGTTGCCGGTCGCCGCGGCGAGCTGGACGGCCCGGCCGAGCTTGGTCGTGGCGGTGGCGTCGTCACCGGCCGCCTTCGCGGCCAGGCCCTCCTGGATCATCTGCGCGAGCTCGGTCTGGCCGGTGTAGTGCGCCACCTGCTGGTCGATCCGGGCGGTGAGCTCGGAGTTGCTGGACCAGGTCGCCTTGACCAGCCCCTGGGTGGCGACGGTGTCGCCGAGCGCGATCTGCACGCGCGCGGCGAGCTGCTCCTGCCCGATCGCCTTGGCCGGCAGCCGGATCGCGACGTGGTAGTCCCGGGACTCGTCGGCCCAGGCGCCGGTCGGGTACGCGCCGGTCAGCGGGTTGACGTCCGTACGGCGGTCCGTGAGGTCCTCGACCGTGGGCGACACCTGGCGCACGAACAGCACCTGGGCGCCCTGCGGGGTCCACACGCGGAGCTTGGCGTCGGCGATGCCGCGGGCCATCGACGCGCGCATGATCTCCTGGAACTGGGCGCGCATCTCGTCCGGCCTCGGGATGATGTCGACGGTGCCGAGCAGGGCCTGGGCGATCCGCCGGATCTCCTGGACCTGCCAGTCGGTG
>JAWWPM010000479.1:0-7994 GCA_033854915.1 Nocardioidaceae bacterium | reverse complement strand
CGTCGGGAGGCTCAGCCGGCCATCGCCTCGCGGGGCAGCTGCACCTGCGCGCCGCTGGCGAGGGCGCGTTCCAGGAAGGTGCGGTAGGCCCGGACCAGGGCCGGCCGCCGGCGCACGTTGTCGGGGTGGATCAGGTGCACCGCGATGCCACCGACGTCCCAGACCTGCTGGGCGGCCTCGAGCCAGCGCTGGGCGATCTGGTCGGGGCCCAGGCGGTCGATGAAGGCCAGGAAGTAGTCCTGGGGCAGCGTCAGCGGCAGATGGGTGAGTCCGTGCTCGTCCACGAACGGGATCGTGGTCGCACACCCCGTGCGCCACCCGTGGGGTCCGCCCAGCTCGACGTTGGGAGGGGTCAGGTCGTAGTCGAACACCTCGGCCACGACCTCGAACATGGCCCGCGACCGGACCAGCTGGCCCGCCCGGAAGCCCCGCACGTGTCCGCGCATCGACGGATAGACCTCGAAGAAGTGGCTCAGGCGCCTCCTCAGCTCGTCGGCCGGCAGGAAGGCGAGAGTGCCGTCGTGCAGATAGCCGTGGGAGAACACCTCGCAGCCCTCGTCGATGAGGGACTGCAGGTCCTTCTCCGATGCCGTGTACCGCTGGGAGAGCACCCCGAACGCGGACGACACCCCCAGGTCGCGCTCGACCCGGCGCAGGGTCTCGATCCCGGGCCAGCCGTACTCCTCGTCCACGTCGTGGGTGAGGATCAGCGTCCTCGGGCTGGCGGGAGTGCTCACCTCGACCCCGGCCAGCTCGGCCGCCTGGCGCCACAGGGCCTCCCGGAACCGGTCGAGTCCGGTCTCCACCGGATCGGCCGGGAAACCGGAGTCCTCGGCCCGACGGCGCAGGGCGGCGATGCGGACCCGGTTCAGGCGCGCGCGCAGCGTGAAGGGAATGGCGGTGTAGGGGATCACCGAGCGGGAGTACGCCGGCTGCTCGCTCGGCAGCCCGGCCTCGAGCAGGGTCGCCCGTTCGAACTCCCACCACGGCAGGCCGGTGTGCACGGCGCCGTCCTCGACCCAGAACCGGAGGCCGTCACCCGCGTGCTCCACGATCTGGCTCGCCACCCGTTGCCGGTCGACCGGGTCGGGGGTCCACCGGGCGTACGCCGTACTGATCACCCGTGGAGGTCCTCGGGCCGCAGTGTCTTGGCCACCCGGAAGCCCGGCCCGACGACGACGCTGTAGGGCGGGACGTCCTTGTGCACCACGACGCCGGTCGCGATCACGGAGTGGTGACCCACGGTCACACCCGGAGTGATGGTGACTCCGGGCATCAGCCAGCAGTCGTGCTCGATCGTGGTGGTGAACTCCTTGTCCGGGTACAGCACCGACAGGTCGCGGGCCGTCACCGTCGTCTGGTGCGCGGTGATCACGCTGCGGGCGCCGATGGCCACCCGGTCGCCGATCACGATGTTGCCGGGCACCAGCTTGTCGAACAGGCAGCCTTCACCGATGAAGACGTCCTTGCCCATGGTGAGCCCCGAGGCGCGGTAGACCCGCGATCGGGCCTCGTCGCTCGGCACCCAGTCGGCGAGACGGTGCAGGAGGGCAGTGCGTAACGACATAGCGAGACGGTAGACCAACCACCTGTGCCCGGGGCCGGTTCACGCAGGCATGTCTGAACGCCCGGATATCGCCGATAACTGACATTATGTCAATCCGAGAAGAGAGGCCCTCCCCGTGACTGGCTCCTGGGGGCCGTCTGTCGGGATCCCCGGCTTGCCGGGGGTTCTGTCACTTCTCGGCCGTTGCAACCCCCGAGAAGTGACAGAAGTGCCCTGGTGGTGCAATTCGTGGGGCTGGTGGGACTGGTTGGCAGCCAATGGTTGACTCGACAACTGCACCAGCCTGCCGGCGACCGGGATGGCGCACCGCCTGAGCCGGCGTACGCCGCCGCGGCAGGCGGCGACGCGCCGGCACCCCCCTCGGTTTGCGTCTGGAGCCCTCTCCCGGAAGGGTGGACGGTTCATGCCAGCAATCGAGTAAGGAGGGCACATTGCTCACCCTCACGGAGAACGCCAGCACGATCGTCAAGGACATCGCCGCCCAGCAGGGTGGCGCCGACAGCACGGGGCTGCGGATCAGCAGCGAGGACCCGACCGTCGGTCTGATGGTGACCGCCACCGAGCAGCCCGAGCCGGGCGACGCGACGGTGGTCAAGGACGGCGCCACGATCTACCTCGACCCGACCGCCACCGAGCAGCTCGACGACCAGATCCTCGACGCCGCGGTGGACCAGGACGGCCGGGTGCAGTTCGCCCTCGCCCCCCAGGCCTGACCACGACGTACGACGACCCCGGCGCCTTCGCGGGTGCCGGGGTCGTCCGCGTCCGGGCGGGCAGTGCAGGTGAGCCGGGGTCAGCCGAGCCCCACCAGCTCTCTGCCCCGGTCGAGCAGGTCGTAGCGCAGCGTCATCCAGACCGCCACTCCCGCTCCGACCAGCCCGAGCACGGTGACCACGGTGGTGTGCACCGGCTTCTCCTTCGCCAGGTCCCACGCTTGGGAGCCCCGTGCCTGGACCGGGCGCAGCCAGTGCCGGGCGAACTCGAACTCCAACGACCACAGCCACAACCCCAGCAGGATCGGCGGGATCGTCAGCGGTCCGGGCAGCACGATCAGCACCAGTCCGGTGATGATCAGGAGCAGCCCGGCGACGAAGAGGACGATGCGTCGCAGGGTGCGGGACATGAGGACCGGTCAGCCGAGCGCCGCGACGGCGGCGTCGTAGTCGGGCTCGATGCCGATGCTGGGCACCAGCTCGGTGTGCAGCACCGTGCCGTCGGTGTCGACGACGACCACCGAACGCGCCAGCAGCCCGCGCATCGCGGTGTTGGTCAGGGTCATCCCGAAGTCCGTGCCGAAGCTGCTCCGGAAGCTCGAGGCCGGGACCACGTCGTTGATCCCCTCCGTGCCGCAGAACCTGCGGAAGGCGAACGGCAGGTCGGCCGACGCACAGATGACGGTCGTGTTGTCGAGGCCCGCGGCGAGCTCGTTGAACCGTCGTACCGAGGCCGCACACGTGCCCGTGTCGACGCTCGGGAAGATGTTGAGCACCACCCGGCGACCGGCCAGGGACTCCGAGGTGACGTCGGCGAGGTCGGTGCCGGTCAGGGTGTACGACGGAGCGGTGCTGCCCGGCCGGGGCAGGTCACCGATCGTGTAAGCGGGGTTGTCCCCGAGCGCAGTGGTAGCCATGCGTCCTGTCTAGCAGGTGGCTCCGCACGCTCGACATCGCGGCCGTCACCCGCCCCGGGGTGCCGCCTCACCGCGTGCCTTCTACCATCGAGCCCGTGCTGACCAGACTCGCCGCCCTAGCGGCCACGCTCGTCCTCGTCCCGACCCTGGCCGCCTGTGGTGGCGGGGGTTCGTCGACCACGGCCTCGGACTCGACCGGTACGCCGTGCGCCTGGGCCAAGGGCGCACCCGCGGCCAAGCAGGTGACCGTCCCCGGCCCGACCGCGACCCAGACCGGCTCGGTCCCGGTCACGATCGACACCAACGTCGGCACCCTGAAGGCCAGCCTGGACGCCACGGCTGCGCCGTGCACGGTCACCTCGTTCGTCGCACTGGCCGGCCAGGGCTACTTCGACAACACCCCCTGCCACCGGCTGACCACCCAGGGCATCTACGTCCTGCAGTGCGGCGACCCCACCGGGACCGGAAGCGGGGGGCCGGGCTACACGATCCCCGACGAGCTGCACGGCACCGAGGCGTATGGCCCTGGCACGCTGGCGATGGCCAACACCGGGGCGCCCAACTCCGGGGGCTCACAGTTCTTCATCGTCTACAAGGACTCCACGGCCACCCTGCAGAAGAAGTACACCGTGTTCGGCCAGCTCGACAAGGCGAGCCTGGCCGCCGTGCTGAAGGTGGCCGCCAAGGGCAGCGACAACTCCTTCGGTCCCGGCGACGGCGCACCCAAGGAGCCGGTGACGATCACCAAGGTGACCGAGGGCGGCTGAGCTGCCAGCTAGCGCACGGCCTCAGCGCACGTCGTACCCGATCGAGGTGCCGAGCTGGAGGGTGCGGCCCACGGTGCAGATCCGGTCGGCGGTCTGCTGGACGGCGCGGGGCAGCACCTCGCGGGCGCGGTCGCCGGCCTCCCCCTCGGGGAAGGTGACCGAGATCGAGACGTTCAGGTCGACGAGGTGGGAGCCGTCGTCGTCGCGGACCTTGTGGCCGGTCGTGTGGATCTGGAAGGACTCGGGCGCGGCCCGCTTGCCGGTGATGGAGCCGACGTCGATCGCGGTACACCCGGCCAGCGCCGCCAGGAGCAGCTCCACCGGCGTGAAGTCGGGATCGTCGCCCGATCCGATCGGGAGCACTCCCCCGCGTCGGTTGACCGCTTTGTAGCGGCCCTCGCCGATCTGGGTGAGGTCGAGCCAGCGCAGGGTGTCCCCGTCGATCTTCGCGTCCATGACCGCCACGTTAGTGGCCGTCACCGGCCGGCCGCCCCACTCCCCCGTCGGGCGGCGTGCCGGTCAGCGCTTGTTGTTGAGGCGACGGGCGGCGCGCGCGTCGCGGCGCATCGTCCGGGCGGTGCGGGACTGCTCCAGGTCGCGATCGGACTGGATCCGACCCTCGACCAGGCCGCCCATGAGGTACAGCTGCGTGTTCATCTCGTTCTCTCTCCGGCCCTGTGGGAGGCCGACCCGTTGTAATGGACTCTATCGCTTGTGCGACTCTTACATTCTACAGGTGTGGAAGAGCGCTCCGGACCAGGATCGGGGTGACGTCCAACACCCTGCGGCGGAGTGTCAGGTGCACTCGTCCAGGCAGGTCGGAGGGAGGTCGAACCAGCGCAGGTGCTCGAAGTCGGGGCTGACGTGGCCGGGGTGAGCGGCGAGGTCGGGACCCGAGGCGGCGGCCAGGATCGCGGCACCCTCGCGCAGGTGCTCGGCGAGCAGGTCCTCTCCCCCGGTCAGCCGCTGCGACGGAAAACGCGGCCGCCCGTCGGCGTAGGAGATCGCGCGCAGGCTGATCGGCGGCTCGACCAGGCCGTCGCGGTGCCGCCAGCGACCACCGACGACGTCGAACCGGTAGTCCGCCAGCAGGCGCCAGCCGTCGCGGGCGACGAGACGTACGGCGTCGACGATGTAGTCGACGACCACGTCGGAGACGAAGTAGTTGAAGTTGACCCGCACCCAGCCAGGCTTGATGCCCTCACAGCCTCCGGTGATCTCGCGCTCGAACTCGTGGGAACGGTCGAGGTCGATGCCGAGCAGCCGGTGCCCGTACGGGCCGGCGCACGAACAACCGCCGCGCGCCTGGATGCCGAAGAGGTCGTTGAGCAGCGCCACGACGTAGTTGTGATGCAGATAGCGGCCCGACGGCGACCGGACCACGAAGGACACGATCGAGAGCCGCTCGGCATCGAGGTTGCCGAGCAGCTCGATGGCCGGCTCGTCGCGCCACGAGGTCACGGCCCGCTCCAGCAGCCGCTCCTCGGTGGCACGGATCGTCTCGGTGCCGACGGCCTCCTTCAGCTGGAAGACCAGGCCCGCGCGCACCGCCTCGATGATCGCGGGCGTGCCGCCCTCCTCGCGGTGGGCGGGATCGTCGAGGTAGCGGTGCTCGTCGGTGTTGACGTAGGCCACCGTGCCGCCGCCGGGCACATCGGGCACCCGGTTGGCGAACAAGGCGCGACGCGCGACCAGCACGCCCGGCGTCGAGGGGCCGCCGATGAACTTGTGCGGCGACAGGAAGATCGCGTCCTTGTAGGCCCCGGGGCGCCCGTCCGGTGCACCCATCCGGATCTCGACGTACGGCGCCGCCGCGGCGAAGTCCCAGAACGAGAGGGCGCCGTGCTCGTGCAGGATCTCGGAGATGCCGAACGTGTCGGAGACGATGCCGGTCACGTTGGAGGCGGCCGAGAACGAGCCGATCTTCACCGGTCGATCGGCGTGCTTCTCGAGCTGCTCGACCAGCTCGGCGCGGTCGATGTGACCGTCCACGTCCTCGTGGATGGTGACGACGTCGGCCACGGTCTCGCGCCATGGCACCTCGTTGGAGTGGTGCTCGTAGGGGCCGAGGAAGACCACCGGACGTTGCGACGGTGGGATGTGCGCGAGCAGGTCGTGCTGGTCGTCGAGCACCGACGGGATGCGCAGCCCCAGGATCCCGATCAGCTTGTCGATCGCGCCGGTGCAGCCTGAGCCGGCGAAGACCACGATCGTGTCGTCGTCACCGCCGACGGCGTCGCGGATGATCCCGCGAGCCTCTTCGCGCAGCCGGGTCGTCTGGAGCCCGGTGCCGCTGGACTCCGTGTGGGTGTTGGCGTAGCTGGGCAGGACCTGGTCGCGGATGAAGTCCTCGAGGAAGGTCAGGGCCCGACCCGAGGCCGTGTAGTCGGCGTAGGTGACCCGCCGAGGTCCGTACGGCGTCGTCATCACGTGGTCGTCGCCGATCACCGACGCGCGGATCAGCTCGACCAGCGGGTGGGGCGCATCCGTCACCCCCACAGGGTAAGTCCCGCGACGAATCATCCGTAGGGACCATAGCCCTCAGCCACGGCAGGCGGGACGCTGTGCTCTACCGCTGCCGCGCACTTCTGGAGGATCCTGTGGTCCGCATACCCGCTCTCGCTCTTCTCGCCGTCACCGCCGCCCTGGCCACCGCCGCGGTCGGCACCACCGCCGGGGCGGTCGTGCCGTCGCACCACGTGGTGTCCGACGACCGGGGCGGCCCGGGGAAGTGGACGAAGGTCTCGACGGGCACCGTCCAGAGCATCTTCGAGGCGAGCATGGTCCGCTCGCCCGACGGCGTCCTGCACATCGTCTATCCGAAGAACGTCGCGGGTGGGATGCAGCTCGGGCACACCGCCGTCCACACCGACGGCTCCCTCGCCCGGCAGAACGACGTGCTGCCCGCACCCTGGGTGAACGTCGACCGTCGACCGGTGGTGACGTCCACCAGCGCGGGACTCCGGGTGGTCTTCACCGGCCTCTCGACCTCGGCGGGCAGCGGCTTCTGGGACCACGGACGCATGTACACCGCGACCGCAGACGCGGCCGGTGCGGCGTGGGCCCTCCCCGCGGAGGCGGTGGGGATCAGCGACCAGGCCGCCGCGACCTACGGCACCGGGGGTACGACGCTGCCGGACGGAGTGACTCCGGTGGCCGCCTTCGCCACCGGAGACACCAGTCTGATCTGGCACGTCGGCACCGGTGAGGCTCAGCCGGACGCCGCCTACACCTCGCCGAGCTGCTGCATCTTCGACACCACGCTGGTGCGCGACGGAGACGCGATCTGGGCCGGCTGGTACGAGAACGGCAGCACCGCAGCCACCAACGGCACCTTCGCCATGCAGATCTGGCCCACCGTCGGGACGCCGCAGAAGGCACCGGGCTCGAGCGTCGGCGCCAGCTCGCACACCACCGGGCGCGTGGCTCTCGCCGCACGCAAGGGCGGTGGGGTGTACGCCGCCTACTGCGCCGGCCCCCTCGTCCCCTGCGACGCGGTCCGCGTCTGGAAGGTGGGGACGACCCAGACGAAGAACGCGCCGCACAGCAAGGGCGCGACCTCGATGTCGCTGTCCGCAGGACCGTCCGGTCGGCTCTGGGTCTCGTGGTCGGACACCGCACCACAGGTGCGGGCCGTCCGCACCGGAGTCAACGGGCTGGCCATGGGTGCCGTCGTGACCGTCGGCCGTCCCTCTGGCGCCAACCAGATCACCGCCCTGAGCGTCGAGGGCAGCCGCGGCCGCGGTGACCTGGTGGTGAACGTCGGTGACTCGTTCTGGCACACCCAGGTGCTCCCGGGCCTGACGCTGCACGCCTCGCCGTCGCGCTGGAGGCACGGCAGCAAGCAGAAGGTGGAGTTCACCGTCACCGACGCCCAGGACGCCGTGAAGGGGTCGGAGGTGAAGGTCGGCAAAGACCGGTGCACCACCGACAAGCACGGCACCTGCACGATCACCTTCCCCGCCTCGACCGGCAAGGGCAGGTACACCGCCACCGCTGCGCGCAGGGCATATGCCCGCGCCACGACCGG
>JAWWPM010000478.1:0-7400 GCA_033854915.1 Nocardioidaceae bacterium | reverse complement strand
CCCGGCGCAGCTCCCGGAGCCCGGCCAGCGGGTCGACGATGTTGCGCAGGCCGAACGAGATCGTGACCGCGTCGAAGGTGGCGTCAGCGAAGGGCAGCCGGGTGCCGTCGCCGGCGGGGAAGGGGAGGGGCGGGCGGTGCTCCTTGCCGACGCGGAGCATGCCCAGGGAGAAGTCGCAAGGCACCACGGTCGCGCCGGCGTCGGCGAAGGGCTGGCTGGAGGTGCCGGTCCCGGCCGCGAGGTCGAGCACCCGCTCGCCGGGGAGCGGTGCCACGGCGGCAATGACCTCGCGGCGCCAACGCCGGTCCTGACCCAGCGACAGCACGTCGTTGGTGACGTCGTACCGCTTCGCGACGGCGTCGAACATGCGACGTACGTCGGTCGGCTGCTTGTCGAGGTCTGCGCGGGCCACGACCAGAGCGTAGGGCGCGGCCCGGTGGCGCCACTGTGCAGGGCCGGTCACTGGGTGGATGGCTGGGCGGCGCGGCTCGACAACCACGTCAGCAACCAAATGCAGCGTTTTCGCGTCCTCAGGATCGAGACTGAGGCGTCCTCACCACGCCTCGGGACCCCGCGTCAGCGACGACCGGGGCGTGGACTTCCCCGGAGGAGAACGATGAGAACGCTCAAGGCACTGCTGGCCCTCGTGCTGGTGCTGACCGTCGTCGGCGGTGGCGCCTACGCGGCCGGACGCGTCGTGGGACACCACCACCGGACGCCGTCGGCGGCAGCGCACCACGCGACCGAGCCGACGGCGGGCCCGACGACTGCGCCCACGGCGACCGCCGACCCGACGCCGACGGGAACACCGACGCTGACGCCGACGGTCACGCCGGCGGTGGCGAAGGTCGTGCTGGCTCCCGGCGCCCACGGCACCCAGGTGCGCGAGCTCCAGCAACGGCTGTCCCAGCTGGCCTGGCTGCCCGAGACCACGACCGGGGTGTACGACGCCGACACGACCGCCGCGGTCCGGGGCTTCCAGCGCCGGCGCGGCCTGCCGGCGACCGGCCGCCTCGACCGGGACACCTGGCACCGGCTGGTGGCGATGACCGAGCAGCCGAGCCATGACGCCATGTTCAACGTGTTCCACCCCGGGCCGACGCTGCTCGGGCCCGGCGACCACGGCAGCGAGGTGCGCGCGCTCCAGGCGCGGCTCGCCCAGCTCGACTGGTACTTCGGCGACGTCACCGGTCACTACGACACCGACACGGTGACCGCGGTGAAGGGCTTCCAGGGCAAGCGGGGCATCCCGGTCACCGGCAACGTCGACCAGCGCACCCGCGACCGGCTGGACACGATGACGACGACGCCGACCCACGACGCACTGCACAACATCGTGCCGTCACCGGGAGCCCTCGACGCGCGCTGCCTGACCGGCCGGGTGATGTGCATCGACAAGACCAGCAGCACGCTGCGCTGGGTCGTGGACGGCAAGGTGAAGCAGACGCTGGAGGCGCGCTTCGGCTCGACCCTCAACGACACCCCCACCCGCGAGGGCCTTTTCCACGTCTACCTCAAGGACGCCGACCACGTCTCGCACCTCTTCGGCTCGTCGATGCCGTTCTCGATGTTCTTCTCCGGCGGCCAGGCGGTGCACTACTCGTCGGATTTCGCCACCTACGGATACGCCGGCGCCTCGCACGGCTGCGTGAACATCCGCGACTACGACGGGATCACGTGGCTCTTCTCGCAGGTGCAGGTCGGCGACAAGGTGGTCGTGTACTGGTCGTGACCTTGGCGACAGAAGGGGTCGCCGAGGCCGGATCGGGCGCACTCGCCGAGTACGCTTCCCGACTGTGACGAGCCCTTCGACTCCGCTCAGGACGAGCGGTCTCACGGTCCGCACGACCGAGCTCCCCGTCGACGACCGGCTGCTCGACCTCGTGCCGGCGAACGACGCCGTCACCTGGCTGCGCCGCGACGAGGGCCTGGTGGGCTGGGGCGTCGCCGCCCGCATCCGCACCCGCGGCCTGACCCGCTTCTCCGACGCCGACAAGTGGTGGACCGAGACCTGCGCGCGAGCCGAGGTCCACGACGAGGTGAACGAGCCGGGCAGCGGGCTGGTCTGCTTCGGGACGTTCGGCTTCGCCGACGACCCCGGCGACTCCGTGCTGATCATCCCGCGGGTCGTGATCGGCCGCCGCGCCGGCCGCACCTGGCTCACCCTCGTCGACGGCGCGTCGTACGACTACGCGAGCGAGGGCCACCCGACCCCGCCGGTCGCCCCCGAGGACGTCGCGTTCGCCGACGGCGCCCTCGACGGTGAGCGCTGGATGGCGGTCGTCGCCGACGCCGTCAGCAGGATCGACGACGGGGAGCTGGAGAAGGTCGTGCTCGCCCGCGACCTGATCGCCTCCGCGGTCGCTCCGATCGACATCCGCTGGCCGTTGGCGCGGCTGGCCGAGAGCTATCCGATGTGCTGGACCTTCCACGTCGACGGCATGTTCGGCGCGACGCCGGAGATGCTCGTGCGGCGCGAGCGCGGACTGGTCACCTCGCGGGTGCTGGCCGGCACCATCCGCCGGACCGGCGACGACGAGCGCGACCTGGCCCTGGCCGCCGCGCTGGCGCGCTCCAGCAAGGACCACGAGGAGCACGAGTACGCCGTGCGCTCGGTCGCCGACGCCCTCGAGCCGCACTGCTCGTCGATGATCGTGCCGGAGACGCCGTTCGTGCTGCACCTGCCCAACGTCATGCACCTGGCCTCCGACGTAGCCGGCGTCGTGCACGACTCCACCACCGTGTCCTCGCTCCAGCTGGCCGCGTCGCTGCACCCGTCGGCGGCCGTCGGCGGGACGCCCACCGCCGAGGCGGTGCGCCTGATCTCCGAGATCGAGGGCATGGACCGGGGCCGTTACGCCGGCCCGGTCGGCTGGATGGACACCACCGGCGACGGCGAGTGGGCGATCGCGCTGCGCTCCGCCGAGATCTCCGGCGACACGGTGCGGCTCTTCGCCGGCTGCGGCATCGTCGCCGGCTCGGACCCCGAGGCCGAGCTGGCCGAGGCGCAGGCGAAGTTCGTCCCGGTCCGGGACTCCCTCACCACCGGCTGAGGTCACACGGACGCGCAGCGGGTCGCTCGAGATGGAACACCCTGTCTCGCGTCAGCGATGACGGTCGTACCGGAGGCGGAACACGGTGTTCCACCTCGGCGGCAGGCCCTTTCACCCTGTTGTCCGGTCTGCGAGGCGTTGCCGGCGACGGCGTCCATGTGGAAGGCAGGGACCTCAGGGCAGGTCGGCGCCGTCGGCGATCCGGCTCAACGACTGGGTCTCCGGCAGGAGGGCGGCGTACTGGCCGTCCACGATCCGCAGCCCGGCCTCGGAGTAGACCCGGTCGTGGATCGCGAGGTTGCGTGGCGCACCGACGGCTCTGGCGAAGTCGATGCCCTCGGCGGCCCGCATCCACGGGGCGCAGACCGGCACGAGCAGCACGTCGATGTCCCGCTCGGGCAGGGTGAGGGCGTCGCCCGGGTGGTAGACGGTGGTGTCGCCGAGGGTGAACACGTAGCCGGAGTTGAAGAAGCGCGGCAGGTCCGGGTGGATCACCGCGTGCAGCTCGCCGACCGACACGGCGGGGATCCCCGGGTCGAACGACTCCCCCGGCGCCACCACGGTGAGCCGCTCGGCGACGTCCGGGGCGTCGGCACGGATCTTGGCGGCGACCGCGTCGATGGTGAAGACCGGCGCGTCGGTGCGCCGCAGGTGGTCGGGCAGGTAGTGGTCGGGGTGCTCGTGGGTGATCACCACCGCATCGGCGCCGTCGAGCGCCTCGGGGTCGGTGAACATCCCCGGGTCGAGGACGACGGTCTTCCCGTCGTGCTCGAGCCGGACACAGGAGTGGCCGAACTTGGTGATCCGCATCGGGGCTCCTCTCATGCGGTTAGGCGGTCAGGTGGTGCACGTAGCACCAGCGCCAGTCTTCACCCGGCTCGGCGGACTGCATCACGGGGTGCTGGGTCTCGTGGAAGTGGCGGGTCGCGTGCCGGCGCGGCGAGGAGTCGCAGCAGCCGACGTTGCCGCACTCGAGGCACTGCCGCAGCGCCACCCACGTCGTACCTTCGCGGAGGCAGTCGCCGCACTCGGGCTCGGCCACGGTCTCGATCGGGAGGTTGGCCTCGAGGTGCTCGCACGCGGCGCCGGTACGACGTACCGAGGCGACGAAGCGCTGCTCCTCACGGTTCTGCTGGCTGATGTCGAGCATCGACTCCTCCACGTCGAGCAGGGAGAGCACCTCGCTGATCACCTCGCTCGCGATGGTGCCGGAGCGCCGCATCTCCAGCACCCGTGAGCGCTCGGCGTCGATCATCTCCAGCCGGACCCGCGAGTAGAGCTCGGTCGGGGTCTCCTGGTCCGCGGTGGTGCCGAGGCGTTCCCAGGCCGCGAAGTTGCGCTGCTCGATGCGCTGCTTGAGCAGGTCGAAGACGTCGTGCGGGTCGTCGTACTCGAGCTCGTGGAGGCGCTTGAAGCCGGCCTTCGACGCCTGCTGGAGCACCGTGGCCCGGGCCAGCGCGTCCTCCATCGGGTCGGGCGACGGCACGCGGAGGCGGCGGGTGAGCCAGGGCAGCGACAGCCCCTGGATGAACAGCGTGCCGGCCACGACGGTGAAGGCGATCAGCAGCAGCACCTCGCGGTCGGTGGTTCTGGCGGGGATCACGAAGGCCGCGGCCAGGGTGACCACGCCGCGCATGCCGGCCCACCCGAGCAGGAACGTGAAGGCGGCCGGTGGCGGGCGGCCGAGGTCGGGATCGTGCCCGGGCCGGATCAGCAGGTAACGCGCGACGAACACCCAGAGGATGCGCAACACCACGACAGCGACCAGGGTGAGCGCACACACGGCGATGATCCGGCCGGTCCCGACCGTGCTGCTGCCGACGTCGTCGAGGATCCAGCTGGCCTGCAGCCCGATCAGCAGGAACACGGTGTTCTCGAGGAAGAAGGCGATCGTGCGCCAGTTCATCCGCTCGGCGATCCGCGACTGCGCCGTCTGCACGATCGGCGCCTTGTGTCCGAGCAGCAGCCCGGCGACGACGACCGAGACCACCCCGGAGGAGTGCAGCTCCTCCGACGCGATGTAGGTGGCGTACGGGATCACGAAAGAGATGGCGGTGTCGAGGATCGGGTCCTCGATGTGGCGGCGCATCCGGGCGACGACGTAGAAGACCGCGAATCCGATCACCGCACCGCCGGCCGAGGCGACCATGAAGTCGGTGCCGACGCGCCACAGCTCGACGCCTCCCGCTCCGGCAGCGACCGCAGTGCGCAGCGCGACCAGCGCGGTCGCGTCGTTGAAGAGGGACTCGCCCTCGAGGATCGTCACGATCCGCCGGGGCAGCCCGATCCGGCGGCCGATCGAGGTGGCGGCGACGGCGTCCGGCGGGGCCACGACGGCGCCGATGGCGAGCGAGGCCCACCAGTCCAGGCCGGGCAGCATGGTGTGCACCAGCCAGCCGACGCCCACGGTCGTGAACACGACCAGCCCGACGCTGAGCAGCAGGATCGAGCGGCGGTTGGCGTTGAAGTCGACCAGCGACGTCTGGATCGCGGCGGCGTAGAGGAGCGGTGGCAGCAGCCCGAGCAGCACGACGTCGGAGGTGAGGTGCACGGTCGGCACGAACGGGAGGTACGACGCCCCGACGCCGACCACGATCAGCAGCAGGGGAGCAGGTGCGTCGTAGCGCGCAGCGAGCGCGGTCGCCGCGAGCACCACGAGCGCCAGCGACACCAGCTCGAAGGCGATCTCCACGCGCCCATTGTGTCGGGGGCAGGGTCAGGCGCGGTCGGCCACCCAGCGCATGGGATCGCCCCAGCCCAGCTCGTCGATGCCGTGCCTGGCCAGCGCCATCACCACCAGCGTGCGTCGGTACGCCGCGAAGGTGAGCACGTGGGCGACCATCCCGCCGTACGTGAACACCTCGGCCTGCGCACACACCGCGTCGACGAAGGTGTCGTCGAGCCGGCCCTGGTCGCAGACCTCCCGGACGTGCGCGAGGTAGCGCGGCCCCTCGATCTCCAGACGCCGCCGCATCGAGCTCACCGACTCGTGCTCCTCGACGCTCCAGTCGTAGTCGCGGGTCGCCATCGCGGCGTTCCACATGCCCATCTGCCCGACCAGCCGGCTGAGCAGCGAGCGCAGCGTCTGCTGGTCGTCGTCGACCTCGACCAGCACCGGCTCGTCGAGCTGCTCGTCGGTCAGCCGCTCGGCCAGCCGCACCATCTCGCCGGTCAGCCAGATGTGGTGCTCCACCATCTTCTCCACGAGGTCCGGGCCTCCGGCCGTGTCACGCGAGGGCAGCCGGATGCTCGCGGGCGGGACGAAGTGGACGGCCACCGGCTCGCCGATCTGGATGTGGCCCGGCTTCGTGCGCCACTCGCGCGGGGCCACGCCGTACGACCTGGTGAACGCGCGGGTGAAGGCCTCGTGCGAGGAGTAGCCGGCCTCGACGGCGATGTCGATCAGCGGCGCCTTCGTCGAGATCATGCGGTACGCCGCGCGCTCGAGCAGGATGCGGCGGCGCAGCGCCTGCGGGGGCTCGCCACCGACGGACTTGATGATCCGGTCGAAGTGGAAGCGCGAGAAGTGCTGCCTGGCCGCCCAGTCCTCACCGGTCGCCTCGTGGTCGTCGAGGGCGTCCGCGAGGCCGTCGACGAACTCGGCGAAGGTGTCGGCCGCGGTGCTCATGTCGCCCATGGTGCCTCCGCGGGGCCGCCGGCGTCTTGATCCGGCTTGCTCAGGCCGGGCTGCCGAGGGCGCGGATCCGGCCGTCGAGGTCGCGCCGGTTGTCGCGACGGACGACCGCCTCGACCACCTCGATGCCGCCGTTGGGGCTGGCGAGGGCCTGCTCGAGCTCGGGTCGCGAGGAGACGCGGAGGTGGGGGGTGCGGGTCGCGGCGCAGAGGCTGGCGAGGTCGACACCGTGGGGCGTGCCGAACAGCGCGTCGTAGCGGTCCGCGTACTCCGGGGCGCCCTGCTCGAGCATCGCGAAGATCGAGCCGCCGTCGTCGTTGACCACCACGATCGTGAGGTCGGGCTCGGGCTGCCCCGGTCCACGGACCAGGCCGTTGCTGTCGTGCAGGAAGGTCACGTCGCCGAGCAGCGCGAGGCTGCGGGTCGAGCCGCGACCGAGCGCGGCGCCGATCGCGGTCGAGACGACGCCGTCGATGCCGGAGAGCCCGCGGTTGGCGATCTCCTTGCGGCGGTCGCCCACGTCGTTCCGCGGGACCATCAGGTCGAGGTCGCGGATCGGGCTCGACGCGCCGACGACCAGGAGGCCGCCGGCCGGGAGGGCGCGCGCGACCGCGCCGGCCACGTCGTACGGCGTGAGGTCGGGCTCGGCGGCAAGCAGGCCGTCGAGCTCCCGGGCCAGGAGTGCGTCCGCCCGCCTCCAGCGCGCGAACCAG
>JAWWPM010000477.1:0-2778 GCA_033854915.1 Nocardioidaceae bacterium | reverse complement strand
CACGTTCAGTTCGGCCGGGTCAGCGCTCTCTGGGTGCGCACTTCCGCCGGGTCAGCGCTCCTGGGCGTTCAGTTCTGCCGGGTCAGCGCTCTCTGGGTGCGCACTTCCGCCGGGTCAGCGCTCCTGGGCGTTCACTTCTGCCGGGTCAGCGCTCAGGCGGTCTCGGGGAAGGGCAGGGCGATCGGGTCGGGGGCGAGGCGGCTGCGGCCGTCGGCGTCGAAGCGATCGAGCCCGAGGTCGGTGACGTCGAGCACGTCGGTCTCGCCGGTGAGGGCCAGGTCGGCGGCGGCCCTGGCCACGCCCGGGCCCCACATCATCCCGTGCCCACCGGCCGCGGCCACGAAGGCGCCACCCAGCACCTCGCCGTCGCGCAGCGCCGGGCCGAGGATCGGCAGGTGGTCGGGGGTGAAGTCGATCGTCGCGGCCCACGTCTTGCGCAGCCCGACCTCGGTCGTCGCGGGCACCAGGGTCGCCATCCGCCTGGCCATCACCGCGAAGTAGGCCTCGTCGAACGCGCGGGCCTCCCCCGGTGCCTCGTCCGGGTTGCTCATCCCCCACATCAGGCCGCTCTCCCAGGGTCGCCAGTAGATGCCGGACGTCAGGTCGAAGACCATCGGCAACCGGTCGGCGGCGAAGTCGGGGTGCGGCTCGGTGATCACGACCTGGTGCCGGGCACCGCCGGACGGGATGCGGACGCCCGCCGCGGCGCCCACCGCCGCCAGGGTCGGCCCGCCGGTCAGCACCACCCGGCTCGTCGCGATGTCACCGGCCGAGGTGTGCACGCCGACCACCCGCCCGCCGTCGACGGCCAGGCCGGTGAACGCCGTACGCTCGCAGACCCCCACCCCGGCGGTGAACAGCGTCGCGGTGTAGGCGAGCACGTTGCGCGCCGGGTCGATGTAGCCGTCGCCGGGGGCGTACGACGCGCCGAGCGTCTGGCCCGACGCCATGGCCGGGTTCATCGCATCGACCTCGTCGGCATCGACCCACCACACGTCGAGGCCAAGCGCCTGCTGCATCGCGATCCGGGCGCGGGCCGCCGCGATCTCGGGCTCGGTGAAGCACGGCATGAAGTAGCCCTGCGCCACGAAGCCCGAGTCGATCCCGAGCTCGGCCTGCTGGCCGGCGTAGAAGTCGCGACTGAACAGTCCGAGGCGTACGGCGGCCTCGGTGCCGCCCTGGGCGCGGACCATGCCGGCCGCCCGCGAGCTGGCGCCCTGCCCGAGGGTGTCGCGCTCCACGAGCACGACCTCGCCGACCCCGGCCCGGCGCAGGAACCACGCGGTCCAGGCCCCGATCGTTCCTCCGCCGACGACGACCGCATCGGCACTGCGCGGCACAGTGGTCATGGCTGCGAGGGTGGCATAGACTGAACGGTCAGTCAACGAGTTGCGCGGGAGGCACGGTGTACGGACTGACGCCCGACGACCTCGAGCTGCAGGCCCGCGCCCGTGGCTTCGCCGACGAGCTGATCCCGCACGAGGAGTACGCCGAGGCTCATGCCGGCGAGCTGCCCGCCGACGTCGCCCACCGTCTCGAGGCGCGCGCTGCCGAGCTCGGGCTGACCGCGACCAACATGCCGGTCGAGGTGGGTGGCCGCGGACTCAGCCACCTCCAGCAGGTGCTCGTCCAGGAGCAGGGCGGCCGCGTGACCAACGCCCTCGCCTGGTGCCTGAGCACCCCACCGGCGTGGTGGCCCGACGTCGCCAACGACCACCAGCTCGAGACCTGGCTGCGACCGACGGTCACCGGGCAGCGCGAGGAGTGCTACGCGATCACCGAGGAGTACGCCGGCTCCGACGTCTCCGACCTGACGGCCACCGCGGCCCGCGACGGCGACGACTACGTGCTGAACGGCGTGAAGTGGCACGTCACGTCGTACAACAAGGCCGACTACGTGCTCTTCCAGGCCGTGCTGACCACCGGCGAGCACGCCGGCGACCAGGCGCTGTTCGTCGCCGACAAGGACACGCCGGGCATCCGCGTGGTCCGCGACCCGGCGTACACCCACACGATCGCCCACCACCACCCGGTCGTGGCGTTCGAGGATGTGCGCGTCCCTGCGACTCACCTGATCGGTGGCGAGGGCGACGGGATGGCGTTCGTCTACGAATGGTTCCGCTTCGAGCGGCTGATGGTCGCCACCCGCTGCCTGGGTGCCGCCGAGCGGCTGGTCGACGAGATGGCGGCGTTCGCCGCTCAGCGTGAGGTGGGTGGTGAGCGGCTCGCCGACAAGCAGCTGGTGCAGGGCATGCTCGCCGACAGCCTGACCGAGCTCTTCGCGGCCCGCACCCTGGTCTACGAGGTCGCGCGCGGCCTCGACCGGGGCATCGACCTCAAGGTCGCCCACGCCCAGTGCTCGATGGCCAAGCTCTACAGCAGCGAGATGGCCGGACGCGTCGCGGACCGCGCCGTGCAGGTCTTCGGCGGCCGCGGCTACATGCGCGAGAACGTCGCCGAGCGCTTCTTCCGCGAGCTCCGCGTCGAGCGGATCTGGGAGGGCGCGAGCGAGGTGCAGCGCGTGATCATCGCCGACCAGCTGGGCAAGCGCGGCCGGGCCAGCCTGGTCTAGGCACGCCCCGCCCGGGCTGTGGTTGGCTGGGCGGCGTGAGCCCCGAGCCCCTTCCGCCCGCCTGGTCCGGCCTGGTCGACGACGCGGCGATCTTCCCCCCGGGAGACGTCCCCCTGCCCGACGCGCTCGACGCGTTCGGCACCCGCCACGACGAGTGGTACGCCGACCTCGTCGGCTCGTTCGTGGTCACCGACGCCCGGCTCCCC
>JAWWPM010000476.1:0-10689 GCA_033854915.1 Nocardioidaceae bacterium | reverse complement strand
GATCGGCATCGTCCTGGCGATCTCGAGACCGAATCCGTTGCCTTCCCGTGGCAAGACTGTGGCGATCGACACTCCGATGGCCGTAGCGCGGGCGAAATCCGTCGGCTACATTATGCCTGCGCCACGGTAGGAGACCGCGCGGTCTCCGGAAACATGGTGCACCCGATGCCCGCTGGGGACCCGAGACCTCGGCGGGCATCGTCACGCCTGGGGGCGCCGGCGAGCGTCCGCCCCGATGGGTGAAGACGACGGCGGCGATCTCGCGCACCATCGAATCGCGGCCGTCTCCTCACGTCACGCACACACCGACGACCGCCCCGGACTCCATGCCGGGAGGACGCGCCTCGCACTCGGGCAGTGTGGGGCGCGTTCGCACGTCACGACCGGCCCAGAAGAGTCCCGGCCAGGGCGATGCGTGATCCCCTGACCTGGACCCTTCCGGACGTCTCGCCCGCGACCCCGAACAGCCGACGGCCGCGCGGGCGAGTGGCGCGATCTGCAGCACATTCTTTCGTCCAGAGCCCGGCCGAATCGAGGGACCAAAGTCCTTTGAGCACGGGACCCCTGGCTCGAAGCCTCGGTGCGGCGCGCGGCTACCGTGTCAGACAGCCGGGCAGGAACGCTCCGTGGATGAGGGCCCAACATGCTGCGGGAGTGGCGGTCCTGCCCGGCTGATTCGACTCCCCGAGGGAATGCCCCGGGGAGTCTGGCCGTTGGCGGCACATGACGACCATCGGCTTCATCGGCAGCGGCAACATCGGCAGCACCGTGGCACGGCTCGCGGTCGACGCGGGCCACGACGTCGTACTCAGCAACAGCCGCGGCCCCGAGACCCTGCAGGACCTCACCGCTGAGCTCGGGCCGCACGCCCGCGCCGCCACCGCGCAGGACGCGGCCGTCGCCGGCGACATCGTGGTCGTGACCATCCCGCTCAAGAACGTCGACCAGGTCCCGAGCGAGCCCCTCAGGGGCAAGGTCGTCATCGACACGTGCAACTACTACCCGCAGCGCGACGGGCAGATCGCCGAGCTCGACGACAAGTCGTCGACCTCGAGCGAGCTCGTGCAGAGGCTGCTTCCGGGGAGCCGGGTCGTGAAGGCCTTCAACAACATCCAGTTCTCGCACCTGGCGTCGCTCCAGCGCGCCCAGGGCGACCCGAGCCGCTCGGTGCTGGCCATCGCCGGTGACGACGCCGAGGCCAAGGGCGACGTCTCCGCGTTCCTGGACAGCATCGGGTACGACGCCTACGACGTGGGTCCGCTCTCGGTGAGCTGGCGCTTCGAGCCCGACGCTCCGGCGTACGGCGCCCCCTATGTCACGCCCGGCAGCGGCTGGCCGCCCCCGCCCGGCAGCGGTCGCCAGGCCACGGCCGACGAGATGGCTGCCAAGCTCGCCGAGGCCAGCCGCTGACCATTACCGCAAACGCCGGACATGGGGCTGAAGCGAACGTAGGCTGACCCTTGCCGGGAGGGTGGCACCACGGGACCGACCCTCGAGCGTCGGGCCCGGTGTCATGGCAGTTGCAGGCACCACTCGAGGAGGCTCAGTCCTCCTCCGTCTCCTCGCCGTGCGTGCCGGGTCGCGGCGCCCACGGCAGCTCCTTGGCCGGGCGTACGACGACCAGCCGGTCGCCGCGCGCCAGCTGGGTGACCACCGGGTCGAAGTAGTGGTGGACGGTCTCGTCGCGGACCACCGCGATCACCTGGTCCGGCAGCGACTGCGGCTGCTGGCCCACCTCGGAGACCAGCAGGTCCCGCTCGGCGACCTCGAGGCCTTCGCCGTAGGTCAGCAGGTCCTCCATCACCGCACCGAGGGTCGGCGACATCGACGAGAGACCGAGCAGGCGGCCCACCGCGTCGGACGACGTGATCACCGAGTCGGCGCCCGACTGCTTCATCAGCGGCGCGTTCTCGTGCTCGCGCACCGAGGCGACGATCCAGGCGTCGGCGTTGAGCTGGCGGGTCGTCAGGGTCGCCAGTACGTTGGAGTCGTCGCGGTCGGTCGTGATGATCACCTGCTTCGCCTCCGCCACACCGGCCCGCTGCAGCACCTCGGAGCGCGTCGCGTCGCCGGTGACGACCGCGAGCCCGTCGGCATGGGCCTCGGCGACCGCCTGGCTGCCCTTGTCGACGACCACGATCGAGTCGCGCTCGGTGCCGTTGTTGACCAGCGTCTCGACGGCGCTACGACCCTTGGTGCCGTAGCCGACGATCACCACGTGGTTGGACATCTTTTTCCTCCAGCGGGCGATGCGGAACAGGTGTCGGCCCTGGGACGCCACGACTTCCAGGGTGGTGCCGATCAACAGGACCAGGAAGGCCACCCGGAGGGGCGTGATCACGAAGGCGTTGACCAGCCGGGCCGTCGGCGACACCGGTGCGATGTCGCCGTACCCGGTCGTGCTCAGGGTGACCGTCGAGTAGTAGATCGCGTCGACCAGGTTGATGCCGTAGTGAGGGGCGTCGTTGGCGTCGCGGTAGCCGCCCCGGTCCACGAACACGATCACGACGGTGACCGCGATCAGGCCCAGGGCCATCAGCAACCGGCGGGTCAGTGACCACCACGGGGACCGCACGCGGTCCGGGAGTACGACGTACCCGTGGCTGGGATGGTCCGTTTCGGCGGGCACGGACGCGAATCTAGTCCACGGTGGGTCCGGGCTCCGCCTCGCGGGACCGGCGGTTGCGCAGCCGGGTCACCAGCTCGAGCCGGGCGCGGGTCGTCTGCTGCTGCGGGAAGACCGTGTCGAACGCCGCGTTGAGTGCAGCACCGATCAACACCGCGATCGAGACGAGGTAGAGCCAGATCAGGACCGCGATCGGAGCCGCGAGCGGGCCGTAGATCGAGCGGGAGTCGGCCGCGGTCGCGGTCAGGAACTCGCGGAGGAGGAAGCTGCCCAGGATCCAGGCTGCGAGCGCGAAGGTGGCGCCCGGGAGGTTGAAGCGCCAGTTGGTCCGGACCGGGACCGACACGTGGTACAGCGTGGCCAGGAAGCAGATGCAGATCACGATGACGGTGGGCCAGTAGAAGCCGACCAGGAAGTCGGCCCGGTGGGGCAGCCATCGGTGGATCAGCCGGGGTCCCGCGACCATCAGCGGCAGGGAGACCACCCCGGTGACGATCGCCAGCAGGTAGAGGCTGAAGGACAGGGCGCGGGTCTTCACGATCCCGCGGTGGCCGCCCAGCCCGTGCATGATCGTGATCGTGTCGACGAACACGTGCATGGCCCGCGAGCCCGACCAGAGCGAGAGCACGAAGCCGACCGAGATCACGTCGAACCGCCCGCCCCGCAGCACGTCGTTGATGGTCGGCTTGATCACGTGGTCGACCGCCGAATCGGTGAGGAAGCGCGCGGCCAGGTCGAGGATCGCGGTCCGCACGTGCTCGACCTGGTCGGGGCTGAAGGAGTGCGTGGCATAGCCGATGGCGCCGGCCAGCGCGAAGATCAGGGGCGGCACCGAGAGCACGGTGAAGAACGCCGCCTCGGCGGCGAGTCCGGTCACCCGATGCCGCATCGACGCACCGACCGTGGACACGATCACCCGCCAGGTGGTCTCACGCAGCCGAAGCACCCAGGGTGGCCAGATGAAGCCCGGGCTCCCGGTGGCCTCCTCCGCGGGATGCGAAGGCTCGGGCTCGGGCATGGGCCTACGGTAACGACATGAGCAGCACCCTCCGAGACGCGGCGAACCAGCCACCGCCCCTCGCTGGCCACAACGTCGTGACGGCCGACGTCGCCCTGGTCGAGGCGGTCACCCGTCACGCCGACCGGGAGACCGTCGACGACCTGGTCGCGCTGGGCGCCGAGGCCGGCACCGTGGAGGCGCGAGAGCAAGGGATGCTGGCCAACCGGCACGAGCCCGAGCTCACGACGTACGACCGTTACGGGCACCGGATCGACGAGGTCGTGTTCCATCCGTCGTGGCACTGGCTGATGGAACGGGCCGTCGGGCACGGGCTCCAGGCCGCACCGTGGGAGCAGCAGGCGGCAGGTGCCGCGCACGCGCACGTCCGCCGGGCCGCGGGGTTCATGGCGTGGTCGCACACCGACCCGGCGCACGGCTGCCCGATCTCGATGACGTACGCCGCGGTCCCGGCGCTGCGGGCCGACCCCGGCTACGCGGCGCTGGCCAAGGAGTGGACGCCGGCGCTGGCCTCGACGTCGTACGACCCTGGGATCCGGCCGGTCGCGGAGAAGCGCGGGGCCCTGGCCGGCATGGGGATGACCGAGAAGCAGGGCGGCTCCGACGTGCGGGCCAACGTGACCGAGGCGCGACCGACCAGCGCCGACGGGGAGTACACCCTGCACGGCCACAAGTGGTTCACCTCCGCCCCGATGAACGACGTGTTCCTGGTGCTGGCGCAGGCACCCGACGGCCTCAGCTGCTTCCTGGTGCCGCGGGCGCTGCCGGACGGGACCCGCAACCGCTTCGACATCGCCCGACTGAAGGACAAGCTGGGCAACCGGGCCAACGCATCGGCCGAGCTGGAGTTCGACGACACGGTCGGCATCCGGCTCGGCGACGAGGGACGGGGGGTCCGCACCATCATCGAGATGGTCGCCGCGACCCGGCTCGACTGCGTGCTCGGCTCCACCGCCCTGATGCGGCACACCCTCAACGAGGCGTCCTGGCACGTCGCCCACCGGTCGGCGTTCGGCGGGCTGCTGGCCGACAAGCCGCTGATGCAGAACGTGATCGCCGACCTCGCCGTCGAGGCAGAGGCGGCCACCGCGCTCGCGATCCGACTGGCCGCGGCGGTCGACGCGGCCGGCGATCCACACGAGGCGGCCCTGCGCCGGATCGCGCTGCCGCTCGCGAAGTTCTGGATCTGCAAGCGCGCCCCGGGGTTCGTCGCCGAGGCGTTGGAGTGCCTGGGCGGCAACGGCTACGTCGAGGAGTCGGGCCTGCCGCTGCGCTACCGGGAGGCGCCGCTGAACTCGGTGTGGGAGGGCTCGGGCAACGTCAACGCCCTCGACGTGCTGCGCGCCCTGGCCCGCGAGCCCGAGGCGCTCGCCGCCTGGATCACCGAGGTCGGTCACGCCCGTGGCGGCGACGCCCGCCTCGACCGGGCCGTGGACGACACGCTGGCCCTGCTCGGCGAGACCGGTGCGCTGGAGGCCGGCGCCCGTCGGCTGGCCGGCCGGATGGCTGCCTGCCTGCAGGGCGCACTGCTGGTGCGGTTCGCTCCCCCGGAGGTCGCTGACGCCTTCTGCGGCTCGCGTCTCGGCACGTCGTACGACGGCACCTTCGGGACGCTCTCCTCCCCCGCCACCGACCTCGCCGCCATCGTCGCCCGCGCCACGCCTGTGGTCTGAGCAACGCCGACCCGCCCGGAGACGTCCGGGCGGGTCGGTTGGGACGCTCGGGAGCAGTCACACGAGGACAGGCACTGCCGCCGTGGCGGCGGGAGCCGCTACCGGCTCATGGTCGTCGACCATCGTGGCCTCGTCGAAGGGCTGCCGCCCCGCGAGGACCTCATCGAGACGTGCCCGGTCGAGGCTGCCGGTCCAGTGGGCGACCAGCACCGTGGCCACCGAGTTGCCCGCGAAGTTGGTCAGGGCTCGGGCCTCGGACATGAACCGGTCGATCCCGACGATCAGCCCGACACCGTCGACGAGGTCAGGCCGGTGCGAGCTCAGGCCGCCGGCGAGGGTTGCCATGCCCGCCCCGGTAACGCCTGCTGCACCCTTGGAGGCGACCATCATGAACAGCAGCAGGCTGATCTGCTCGCCGAGGTGCAAGGGGTTGCCGGTGGCGGCCGCGATGAACAGCGATGCCATGGTCAGGTAGATCGCCGTGCCGTCCAGGTTGAACGAGTACCCGGTCGGCACCACCACTCCGACGGTCGCCTGGTCCACGCCGGCGTGCTCCATCTTCGCGATCAGGCGAGGCAGTGCCGACTCCGAGGACGATGTCGACAGGATCAGCAGGAACTCCCGGCCGAGGTAGCGGAACAGCTTCAGGATGTTGACGCCCGTGGCCAGCCTGAGCAAGCCGGCGAGCACCCCGAACACGAAGATCGCGCAGGTGACGTAGAAGCCGAGCATCAGCACGGCCAGGCCCTTGAGGGCGTCGACGCCGGTCTCGCCGACCACCGCGGCCATCGCACCGAAGGCGCCGACTGGGGCCGCCCACATGATCATCGCCAGGACCCGGAAGACCAGCTTCTGGAGGTGCCCCACGCCGCGCAGAACGGGCTCGCCGGCCGGGCCCATGGCCTGGACGGCGAAGCCGACCAGCAGGGCCACCAGCAGGGTCTGGAGAACCTCACCCGAGGTGAGGGCGGAGACCAATGACGTCGGAACGATCCCGACCAGGAAGTCCACAGTCGAGCCGGACGCCCCGGCCGCCTGTTCCTTGCCGGCGCTGGCGACCGCGTCGGTGAGGTGCAGTCCGGAGCCGGGGTGCAGGAAGTTGCCCACGACCAGGCCGATGGCCAGTGCCACGGTCGACATGACCAGGAAGTAGCCCAGGGCAAGGCCGCCGACCTTGCCCACCCGTGCCGCGCTGCGTACGGAGCCGACGCCGATCACGATCGTGCAGAAGATGACCGGCTGGATCATCATCTTGATCAGGCCGACGAACGCGGTGCCGAGCGGTTTGAGCTGCACGGCCGTGTCCGGGGCGGCCAGCCCGACCAGGATGCCGAGCCCGACTGCGGCGACGACAGCGACGTACAGATAGTGGGTGCGGCCGCGTGTCGGCCGTGTGGAGACGGTGGTGCTCATCGGTTCCTCCAGGATCCGCCGGGCGGGGGCCCGGCTTTCGGTCATCGTGGAGGTCGCTGTGACGGCCGTCACTGTTGTGGTCGTTGAGTTCACCAGCACCGTCCGGTGGCCACAGCCGAGACGTACCCATCCGACGGTGGGGCACAATCCGCTCATGGGCGCGCGTTCGACGAGACGAGAGCCCTCGGTCGCTCGCCAGATCCTGGTGCTGCAGGTGATCGTGGTGCTGGTGCTGGTCGTCGCGTCCGTGGGGCTCGCGGCGTACGACGCCCGCCGCACCGCCCGCGCCGACGCGACCGACCGCGCCGTGGCAGTGGCCCTGGCCGTGGCCGACTCTCCGACCGTGGTCGCGGGCGTCTCGAGGCCGGACCCGCCGCGCCTGCTGCAGCCTTACGCCAACCAGGTGACCCACGACACCGGCGTCGACTTTGTCGTGGTGATGGCCCTGGACCGGACCCGCTACACCCACCCGGACCCGACCCAGATCGGCCGGCCCTTCATCGGCGACCTCGGGAACGCACCGCAGGGCGAGGTCTTCACCCAGGAGCACTCAGGCACCCTCGGGCCGTCGATGCGCGCGGTCGTGCCCGTCGAGCAGAACGGACGCGTGGTGGCGCTGGTCTCGGTCGGGATCACGGTCGCCGCCATCGACCGGCAACTGCGACACGACCTCCTGCTCACCCTCGTCGCGGCTGCGGCCGTGCTCTCGGTCGGGCTGGTCGGCACCTGGCTGGTGTCCCGGCGTCTGCAGCGCCAGACGCACGGCCTGGGTGAACGTGAGATCACCCGGATGTACGAGTACTACTCCGCCGTCCTCCACGCCGTACGAGAGGGGCTCGTCCTGCTCGACGACCAGGGCCGGGTGCAGCTGGTCAACGACGAGGCGATGCGGTTGCTGCACCTGCCCGACGACGTCCTCGGCCGCTCGGTTCACGACCTCGAACTGCCGCCCGGGTTGGTTGCCGCGGCCCTGGGCCGGACTGCCGAGTCCGACGACATCTACGTGGTCGGCGACCACGTGCTGGTCGTCAGCTCCGCGCCGGCGACGTGGCAGGGCCGGGAGGTCGGCGCCGTCGTGACGCTGCGCGACCACACCGAGCTGCGCTCGGTCACTGGCGAGCTGGACGTCGTGCGCCGGCTCACCGAGTCCCTGCGGTCCCAGACCCATGAGGCGGCCAACCGCCTGCACGCCGTGGTGTCCCTGATCGAGATGGGGCGCACGGACCAGGCACTCGCGTTCGCCACCGAGGAGCTCGAGATGGCCCAGCAGCTCACGGACCGACTGGTCAGCGCCGTCGGAGATCCGGTGGTCGCGGCCCTCCTGGTCGCCAAGACCTCCGACGCGGCCGAGCGTGGGGTCGAGCTGCAGGTCCAGGGCGAGCTTCCGGACGAGGGACCCGAGGTCGCCAGCCGTGACCTCGTCACGGTCATCGGCAACCTCGTCGACAACGCCTTCGATGCCGTGGCCGGGGCCCCGACCCGACGGGTGACCGTGCGGCTCGGCGGCGGCCCCGACCGCGTCGAGGTCGTCGTAGGCGACTCCGGTCCCGGCCTCAGCGACGAGCAGGTCGCCCATGCCCTGGACCGCGGCTGGACCACGAAGGTCGTCCCCGACGGAATGCCCGGCGGCCGCGGGGTCGGCCTGGCGCTGGTCGGGCAGGTGGTGCGTCGGTGCGCCGGCGAGGTGACGATCGGCGCGTCGCCCTGGGGCGGCGCCGAGTTCCGCGTCGTGCTGAGGGCGTCACCGTGACCGTGCGGGTCCTCGTGGTCGAGGACGAGGAGCTCGCGGCGGAGGCCCACGCGGCGTACACCGCGCGGGTCGAGGGCTTCGAGGTCGCCGGCGTCGCGCGCTCGGCCGCGGAGGCCGCGCGATTCCTGACCGGTGATCCTGGGGTCGACCTGATCCTGCTCGACCTGCATCTTCCCGACGGACACGGCCTCGGGCTGCTCCAGAAGCTCCGGGGCGCCGGTCACCGTTGCGACGTCATAGCGGTGACGTCGGCCCGCGACGTCGACGTGGTGCGGCACGCGGTGACCCAGGGAGTGGTGCTCTACCTGCTCAAGCCCTTCACGTTCGAGACCTTCCGCACCAAGCTCCAGCAGTACGCCGCCTACCGGGCAGAGCTCGCCGCCACGTCCCCGCAGGTAGCGCAGGACGAGGTGGACCGGTTGATCGCGACGCTGCGCCAGTCCCCCGGCGGGCTGCCCAAGGGGATGAGCGCGGAGACCATGCGGGAGGTCACCGCTGCCGTGCGGGCGGCCGGCCGCCCGCTCTCCGCGACCGAGGCATCCGAGCTGGTCGGCACCTCCCGGGTGACCGCCCGCCGATACCTCGAGCATCTGGCAGACACGGGTCAGGTCGAACGGCACCAACGCTACGGCGGCGGGGGACGGCCCGAGGTCGAGTACCGCTGGCACTGAGGCCCGCGTCTGCACACGGCCGGGCGTCACACCCCCTTACGAGCAAGCTCGCTGCGGCGCTCCCTCGCCACGGCAGTGGGGACTTCGTCCCCTCTGCCTACGCGAGGTCGAGCCCGGGGTAGAGCGGGTGGGCGTCGAGCATCTCGGCGCTGGCGGCCTTGACCCGGTCGGCGACACCGTCACCGAGGGCGTAGGTCGCCTTGGACGGCCCGCCGGCCTTGGTGGTGCCCGGCTGGGTGTTGCGGAGCACCTCGACCATCAGGTCGGCGACGCGGTCGAAGTCGTCGGCACCGAAGCCGCGGGTGGTCAGCGCGGGGGTGCCGAGCCGGATGCCGGAGGTGTACCACGCACCGTTGGGGTCGGCCGGCACGCTGTTGCGGTTGGTGACCACGCCCGCGTCGAGCAGCGCCGACTCGGCCTGCCTGCCGGTCAGCCCGAACGACGACACGTCGAGCAGCACGATGTGGTTGTCGGTCCCGCCGGTGACCAGGTCGGCGCCGCGCTTCAGGAAGCCCTCGGCCAGCGACTTCGCGTTGTCGGCGATCGCCTGGGCATAGGTCTGGAACGACGGCTGGCGCGCCTCGGCGAGGGCCACCGCCTTGGCCGCCATCACGTGCGAGAGCGGGCCGCCCAGCACCATCGGGCAGCCGCGGTCGACGTCGGCGGCGAACTCCTCCTGCGCCAGCACCATCCCGCCGCGCGGACCGCGCAGCGACTTGTGGGTCGTGGTGGTCGTGATGTGGGCGAAGGGCACGGGGTCCTCGTCGCCGGTGAACACCTTGCCCGCGACCAGCCCGGCGAAGTGCGCCATGTCGACCATCAGCGTCGCGCCGACCTCGTCGGCGATCTCGCGCATCTTGGCGAAGTTCACCCGGCGCGGGTAGGCGGAGTATCCGGCGATCAGCACCAGCGGCTTGAACTCCTTCGCCTTGGCCCGCACCACGTCGTAGTCGAGCATCCCGGTCTCGGGGTCGGTGCCGTACTGCTGCTGGTGGAACATCTTGCCGCTGATGTTGGGCCGGAACCCGTGCGTGAGGTGGCCACCCGCGTCGAGCGACATACCGAGCAGCCGCTGGTTGCCGAACTCGTGCCGCAGGGCCTCCCAGTCGGCCTCGCTGAGCTCGCTGACGTTCTTCGCACCGAGCCGCTCGAGCGCCGGCGTCTCGACGTGGTGAGCCAGGATCGACCAGAAGGCGACCAGGTTGGCGTCGATGCCGGAGTGCGGCTGCACATAGGCGTACGGCGCGCCGAACAGCTCGCGGGCGTGCTCGGCGGCGATGGTCTCCACGGTGTCGACGTTCTGGCAGCCGGCGTAGAAGCGGTGACCGACGGTGCCCTCGGCGTACTTGTCGGACAACCACGTGCCCATGGTCAGCAGCACCGCCGGCGACGCGTAGTTCTCGCTGGCGATGAGCTTGAGCGACTCGCGCTGGTCGTGCAGTTCCTTCGCGATCGCGTCGGCGATCCGGGGCTCGACGGCGCGCACCACGTCCAGAGCGGAGCGGAACGCGGTCGATTCAGCATTGGGTGCAGACATC
>JAWWPM010000475.1:0-4452 GCA_033854915.1 Nocardioidaceae bacterium | reverse complement strand
GCCTTCATGCGGGGGTCCTTGGCGTACTCGTCCCACATGTAGTCGCGGTCCTCGTCGGTGACCATCTCCAGGGTCAGCTCGTCGTGGTTGCGCAGGAAGATGCCCCACTGGCAGTTGTCGGGGATCGCGGGGGTCTGCTCCATGATCTCCGAGATCGGGAAGCGCGACTCACGTCGTACGGCCATGAAGATGCGCGGCATCACCGGGAAGTGGAAGCACATGTGGCACTCGTCGCCGTCGCTGACGTACTCCCCGGTGTCGGGGTCGCGCTTGCCGCCGAAGTAGTCCACGACGTCGGCGGGCCACTGGTTGGCCTCGGCGAGCACCACCCGGCCGGGGTAGTTCTCGTCGACGAAACGCCGGACCATGCGCAGGAACTCGTGGGTCTCCGGGAGGTTCTCGCCGTTCGTGCCGGGCCGCTCGTAGAGATAGGGGACGGCGTCGAGACGGAAGCCGTCGAGGCCCATGTCGAGCCAGAACGACATCGCCTCGAGCATCGCCTCGTGGACCTTGGGGTTGTCGAAGTTCAGGTCCGGCTGGTGGGAGAAGAAGCGGTGCCAGAAGTACTGCTGGCGGACCGGGTCCCACGTCCAGTTCGACGGCTCGGTGTCGACGAAGATGATCCGGGCGTCCTCGTAGAGCTCGTCGGTGTCGGACCACACGTAGAAGTCGCCGAAGGGACCGTCGGGGTCGCTGCGCGAGGCCTGGAACCACGGGTGAGCGTCACTGGTGTGGTTCATGACGAAGTCGATGATCACCCGGATGCCGCGCCGGTGCGCGGCCTCGACGAACTCGCGGAAGTCGTCGACCGTTCCGCACTCCGGCAGGATCGAGGTGTAGTCCGCCACGTCGTAGCCACCGTCGCGCAGCGGCGAGGTGAAGAACGGCGGCACCCACAGGCAGTCCACGCCGAGCCACTGGAGGTAGTCCAGCTTCTCGATGACCCCCCGGAAGTCGCCGGTCCCGTCGGCGTTGGAGTCACGGAACGACCGCACCAGCACCTCGTAGAAGACCGCGGTCTTGAACCAGTCGGGCTGCTGCTGCTCGGGCGTCGAGCCGACGATGCTGCTCTCGTGACTGTCGTCGGGGGCAGGGGGGATCGAGCCGTTCGCGCTGGTCGAGCCGTTCCCGCTGGTCGAGCCTGTCGAGACCGTCACGTGGGCCTCCGGACAGTCAGCACGTGCGCCGGTTCGAGGCCGGGGTCGAGGCGTACGTAGTTGTGCTGGCCCCAGTGCCAGTCCTCGCCGGTGATCTCGTCGTGCACGGCGAGGCTGTCGTGCCAGTCGCGACCGAGGGCGGGCAGGTCGAGGTGCACCATCGTCTCGCGGGCGCCGTGGGGGTCGAGGTTGACCACGACGACCACCAGGTCGTCGCCGCCATCGGTCGACGCCGCCTTGCTGAACACCAGCACGTTCTCGTCGTCGCTGGAGTGGATCACCACGTTGCGCAGCTGCTGCAGGGCCGGGTGCGCACGTCGTACGGCATTGAGCCGGGTGAGGTACGGCGCCAGCGTGCGGCCGTCGGTGTCGGCGGCGTCCCAGTCGCGCACCCGGACCTGGTACTTCTCGGAGTCGAGGTACTCCTCGCTGCCCGGGCGGACCGCCACGTGCTCGAACAGCTCGTACCCGGCGTACACCCCCCAGCTCGGGGACCCGGTCGCGGCGAGCACGGCGCGGATCTTGAAGGCCGCGGGCCCGCCGTACTGCAGGTAGGCGTGCAGGATGTCCGGGGTGTTGACGAAGAAGTTCGGCCGCATCACGTGGTCGGACTCATGGGACACCTCGCGCAGGTACTCCTCGATCTCCCACTTCGCGGTTCGCCAGGTGAAGTAGGTGTAGCTCTGCTGGAAGCCGATGGCACCGAGCGCGCGCATCATCGCCGGCCGGGTGAACGCCTCGGCGAGGAACAGCACGTCGGGGTCGGTGCGGCGGATCTCCTTGAGCAGCCACTCCCAGAACGCGACCGGCTTGGTGTGGGGGTTGTCGACCCGGAAGATCCGCACACCGTGCTTCATCCAGTGCCGGACGACCCGCAGCACCTCCTTGCAGATGCCGGTGGGGTCGTTGTCGAAGTTCAGGGGGTAGATGTCCTGGTACTTTTTCGGCGGGTTCTCGGCGTAGGCGATGGTCCCGTCGGCCTGGGTGGTGAACCACTCGGGATGGCTGGTCACCCAGGGGTGGTCGGGGGCGCACTGGAGGGCGAGGTCGAGGGCGACCTCGAGGTCGAGCGACTCGGCCTTGCTCACGAACGCGTCGAAGTCCTTGAGCGTGCCGAGGTCGGGATGGATGGCGTCGTGGCCACCCTCCTTGCTGCCGATGGCCCACGGCGAGCCCGGGTCGCCCGGCTTGGGGTCGAGGGTGTTGTTGGGGCCCTTCCGGTTCACCGCGCCGATCGGGTGGATCGGCGGGAGGTAGATCACGTCGAAGCCCATCGCGGCCACCGCGTCCAGACGCTGCGCCGCGGTACGGAAGGTGCCGCTGACGACGGCGCCCGACTCGTCGTACGACGCGCCCTCGGAGCGCGGGAAGAACTCGTACCAGCTGCTGAAGAGCGCGCGCTGCCGGTCGGCATAGAGCGGATAGGGGCCCTCGATGGTGACCAGCTCGCGAAGTGGGTGGGCGGCGAGCACGGCCATCAGCTCGGTGGCCTGGAGAGTGGCCAGCCTCGCTTCCACCGGGCGCGAGGTGTCGCGCGCGGCCTTGGCCGCGGCCCGGACCACGTCGGCATCGCGGGCGACCTCCTCCCGGTGATCGAGCTTGTCGAGCTCGGCCGCGACCCGGTCGAGCAGCAACCCGCCCTCGGTGAACATCAGCTCGACGTCGACGCCGGCCGGGATCTTCAGGCCGGCCGCGTGCGACCAGGTCGCCAGCGGGTCGGACCACGCGTGCACCTCGAAGCCCCACGCCCCCTCGGCGTCGGGGGTGACCCACGCGGCATAGCGGTCGGGGGGATCGCCGACGGGCTGCATCCGCACCGGCGGGCGACGCTCCCCGTCGGGTGCCACCAGCACGGCCTCGGCACCCAGCTTGTCGTGTCCCTCACGGAACACGGTGGCGCTGACGGGCAGCGGCTCGCCGACGGTCGCCTTGGCCGCCAGCCTCCCGAGATCGACCAGGGGCATGACGTCCAACACGGGAATCCGACCGACCATGCTCGCCACCCTTCCGAATCGCCCCGACGCATGCAAGCCGGGCGTGCCGGCCGGCCGTCCGTGCCCCGCAAGGGGCGCCGGCATGCGCCCCGCCCGAGCGAGCCGACCGTCCGATCCGCGAAAATTGGAACGATCAAGTAATTCTCGGATACCGTCCCTTTCGTGCGTGCGATTCGACGGTTCACGGTCCGCCCCGTCCTGCCCCCGGCCCTGCTTGCGCTCGGCGAGCTCGCCGGCAACCTGCGTTGGTCCTGGCACCCGCCGACCCAGGACGTCTTCGCCCAGGTCGACGACGAGATCTGGGAAGCGACCGGTCACGACCCAGTGCGGCTGCTCGGTGCGGTCAACGCGGAGCGGCTGGAGGAGCTGGCCGGCAACCAGGCCTTCCTGGACCGCCTCTACGAGGCCAAGGCGGATCTCGACGCCTACCTCGGCGGGGACCGCTGGTACGCCCAGAAGGCGGGCGCCGAAGCGCCCCACCGGATCGCCTACTTCTCGCCGGAGTTCGGCATCAGCGCAGTGCTCCCGCAGTACTCCGGTGGGCTCGGCATCCTCGCCGGCGACCACCTCAAGGCCGCCAGCGACCTCGGCGTCCCGCTCGTCGGCGTGGGCCTGCTCTACCACGCGGGCTACTTCAAGCAGTCGCTCTCGGGTGAGGGCTGGCAGCTGGAGCAGTACCCCGTGCTCGACCCCGACGAGCTGCCGATCAGCCTGCTCCGTGAGGAGAACGGCGAGCGCGCCGTGATCTCGATCGCGCTGCCCGACGGCCCCGAGCTGCTGGCCAAGATCTGGGTCGCCCAGGTCGGCCGGATCCCGTTGCTGCTGCTCGACTCCGACGTCGAGGGCAACCCCGACCACTACCGCGACATCACCGACCGGCTCTACGGGGGCGTGTCGGAGCACCGGCTCCGTCAGGAGCTCCTCCTCGGCGTGGGTGGCGTCCGCGCCCTGCGCGTGCACGCCCGGATCACCGGCGCCTCCGAGCCGGAGGTGTTCCACACCAACGAGGGCCACGCCGGCTTCCTCGGTCTGGAGCGGATCCGCGAGCTCACGGTCGACGAGACCGGGCCGCAGCTGGACTTCGACACCGCGCTCGAGGTCTCTCGCGCCTCGACGGTCTTCACCACCCACACGCCCGTGCCGGCCGGCATCGACCGATTCTCACGTGAGCTGATCGAGCAGTACTTCGGCACCAACGGCGCCCTCCCGGGCGTGCCCCTCGAGCGGATCCTGGCGCTCGGCGCCGAGGACTACCAAGCGGGCGACCCGACGGTGTTCAACATGGCGGTGATGGGCTTCCG
>JAWWPM010000474.1:0-7555 GCA_033854915.1 Nocardioidaceae bacterium | reverse complement strand
CAGGGCGACCCGCTGCTGCTGGCCACCGGAGAGCATCGATGGCTTGTGCTTCTCCCGCCCGGTCAGCTGGACCAGCTCCAGAGCCTCGCGCGCCTTGCCGTAGCGCTCCGACTTGCCGGTGCCCTTCTGCTTCAACCCGTACGCGACGTTGTCGAGGATCGTCATGTGCGGGAAGAGCGCGTACTGCTGGAACACCGTGTTGACGTTGCGCTTGTACGGCGGGGTGCCGACCGCGTCGACTCCGCCGATCAGGATCTCGCCCTCGTCGGGCTGCTCGAAGCCGGCGATCATCCGCAGGGACGTGGTCTTGCCACAGCCGGACGGGCCCAGGAGCGAGAGGAACTCGCCCTTGCGGACCTGCAACGAGACCGCGTTCACCGCGGTCAGGTCACCGAACCGCTTGGTGACCGCGCGGAACTCGATGTCGTAGCCCGACTCCGGGCTCTCGGAGCTCACGCCAGCTGCCTCCCGCCAGTGATCATCACGGACGAGGGCACGCGCCGTCCTCCCGATCCAGGACGAGCGCCCCCGCGTCGTACCCCCCACAGAGCAGGCCCCGACCCCTCTGTTGCGCAAACGTACCTCGCACCATATCTTGGGTCAATCCCCGGATTTCGACGCCAAAGACCTCTCGGAGAGCGAATATCGTATGAACATCGACCGGATGTCGCAGCAGATCATCGCCATGCTGCAACGCGACGGTCGCTGCCCGAACACCGTCATCGCGCGTGAGCTGGGGATCTCCGAGTCGGCCGTACGGACGCGGATCCAGACCCTGACCGCGTCCGGGGTCCTCCAGATCATCGGACTGACCGACCCCGGCAACATGGGCTTCGGCGTGATGGCGCTGATCGGCGTCCAGGCCGGCAACGACCTCAACCGGATCGCCGAGCTGGTCTCGACCTGGCCGGAGACGACGTACGTCGTGATCAGCGCGGGCAGCTTCGACCTGCTCATCGAGCTGGTCTGCACCGACAACAACGACCTGCTGCGCGTGGTGGAGCGGCTCCGCGCGGTCGACGGGGTGCGCTCGACCGAGTCGTTCATCTACATCTCGCGGCACAAGCTCAACTACGCCTACGCCGCCGACCGCGACGACGACCTGCTGCCGTCGCGGGCGGCGGAGACCTCCTCGATCTGACGGCCGCGGCTCACGGCTCCAGGCACGCGGGGATGGAGTCCTGGTGCCCGAACGGATGCTCGGTGTGCCCGGCCGGATCGGAGATCTTGACCCAGTCGACGTTGCCGAGCTGGCGCAGCGTGGGCATGATCTCGCCGGCGACGGTGACCGTGGACCCGCCGCTGGCGCAGCCGCCGGTCAGCCGGACGCGGGCGATGCCGTCGGTGATGGACCGGATCGCGAACCCCGTGGCCCCGGAGCGGAGCGCCCGCAGGCCGTTGCCGAACTCGGTCGGGGTGACGCCCGCGAACAGCCGGTCGAGCAGTCCGGTCGCCGGGGTCGCCGCGATCACCGGCCGCGGCCGCGCCACGAAGAACGGCGGGGTGTTGGCCACGAAGTTCGCCCGGTTGAAGTACCACACCTTGCGCAGCACGGTGGGGAAGCCGGCGCCGACGTGAACCACGACCCGGGCCGGGTTGTGCAGCGTGGTGACGTGGAACGGCGTTCGTCGGGCCAGGCCGATGCCGTAGCTGACGAACCCCTCGAAGTCGCCCGACTGCACCGACATCACCGCATTGGGCAGCGCGTAGGCCGTCCGCAGCGGTGCGGTCGGCCCGCCGGCGTTGTGGGCCACCGCGGTGCCGAACGTGACCTGCAGGATCGCCCGCCCGGCGACCGGGATGGCGTTCCCGGAGCCGTCGGCGACCAGCCGGTCGACGTAGGCGGCGTGGCGGTGCGGCGGAAGGCCGCCGCGGAAGCGGAAGACGATCCGGTCCTCAGCACCCACGTGCCTCGCGCGGATGCCGTCCAGGACGGGCTGGGTGGTGCGCGGGGCTTCCGGCGCCGGCGCGGCGTTCGAGCCGACAGCCAGACCCCCGACCGCGGCGCCCGGGATGAGGGCGAGGGCGCAGAGCGGAACGAGAACACGGGTGCGGATCATGAGAGACCTCCGATGGGTGGTACGTGTGTGACGCTTTCAGCATCCGCCCGGTTCACACGAGGTGCCAGACTGCAGCACATGGGAACCGTCCGCGTGCTGATCCCTTCCGTCGTGTGTGGGCTGCTGCTCTTCGTCGGTCGGCTGCTGCTCACCGACGCCTCGGTGGCGAACGCGGTGGTGGTGGCGTTCCTCGGCGCCCTCATCTTCGCGGCGTTCCAGCTCTGGGAGCGGTACCGGCAGGCCCGTCGCACCCCCTGACGGATGCCGGCATTCCGGGTGAACGGGCAGGTGGTCGCGGGTTTCGCGGCGTTCACCCGTCATCTGAGCTACCTGCCCCACAGCGGAGACGCGCTGGCCGACCTCGGCGACGAAGTCGCGGGCTACGAGAGGACGGCCGGCTCGCTACACCTCGCCGCCGACGCGCCCCTGCCAGACAGCCTGGTCCGCGCACTCGTCGAGGCCAAGCTCCGGTGGCTAACTGGTGGTGCTTCATCATGAGAAGTGGGTGAACCGTCACCCCTCATGGTGGGCACGCCGTGTGAATTGGGGGCTCACCTACTTCACATGGTGAACCCCCGCCGGGGCCAGGACGAGGTCGAACCCGATCCGCGACCACGGGCCCACGACCTCACGCCCGTCGGGGGTCGCGGTGGTCGGGAGGTCGTGCTCGACGTCGACGACGAGCGAGTCGCGCACCCCGAAGACGCTGTCGGTGTCGAGATGGGCGTCACCGCGCGGGAAGACGTGGGTGACCAGGGTGCGGAACCCGTCGGCGACCACCATGAAGTGCAGGTGGGACGCCCGCATGGGTGAGCGGCCGGTGGCCCGCAACAGGGCGCCGACCGGGCCGTCGTCGGGGATCGGGTACGGCGTCGGGGTCACCGCCCAGAAGCGGTAGCCGCCGCCCGCATCGGTGTGGAGGTGGCCGCGGCCGGCGACCCGAGCGTCGTCGTACTGCACGTCGTAGCGGCCCTCGGCGTCCGCCTCCCAGACCTCGACCCGCGCGCCGGCGACCGCGGCTCCGGCCGTGTCGAGGACCCGCCCCTCGACCCAGCACGGCTCCCCGCGGGCGCCTCCGGAGATGTCTCCGCCGAGCCCCACGTCGGGGGAGCCCTCGACGAAGAACGGCCCGAAGACGGTGGCCTCGGTGGCGTCGGCGTAGGCCTCGTTGTTGATCGTGATGGTCTGCATCGACGCGCCGAGCACGTCGGAGAGCAGGATGAACTCCTGGCGCCGGTCGTCGGTGAGGTGCCCGACCGCGGTCAGGAACTCGATGGCCCGCCGCCACTCGGCCTCGGTCAGCCGGGTCTCGCGCAGGAACGCGTGCAGGTGTCGGGTCAGCGACTCGACCAGCTCGTGGGTGCGGGGGTCGGGCGTGCCGGCGTACGACGCCACGACCCGCTCGACGAGGTCGGCCTCCCGGGCCCGCTGCTCGGGCGAGATGTCAGGCATCGGGCTCCGTCCCTTCCCAGGCGTCGCGCAGCAGCCGTTCGACCACCTCGGTCGTCACCGCGACCGGGTTGCCCGGTGGGACCGCTTCGATGATCGGGCCGACCGCCGAGGCGAGATCGGCTTCGGCGAGACCGAGGTCGCGCAGCGAGCGAGGCGCGTCGGTCGTCGCGCGGAGGTGCTGCAGCCCGGCCAAGGCCGAGTCGGCGCCGAACGCCGCGGCCATCCGGACGTCGAGGTCGGGCACCGCGGGGGCGTTGAGCGCCAGCACGTAGGGGAGCACGACGGCGTGGGTCTCGGCGTGCGGCAGGTCGAACCGGCCACCGAGCACGTGGCAGATCTTGTGGTGCAGCCCGGAGCCGGCCGAGGCGAACGCGACCGCGGCGAGGTAGGCGCCGTACAACGTCTGCTCGCGGGCGCCGAGGTGCCGCGGGTCGGTGACCACGCCCGGCAGCCCGGATCCCAGGGCCCGGATGCCCTCGAGGGCGAGCGCCTGGTCGATCGGGTCGGTGCGCGGAGCCCACATGGCGTCGATGCAGTGCGCGAGCGCGTTGAGGCCGGAGGCGACGCTGGTGGCGACGGGCAGGCCGAGCATCAGCCCGGCGTCGTACACGATCGCGCGCGGCAGCACCCGCCGGTCGACGCCGGTGGTCTTGCGGCCGCCGTCGGTCAGCCCCCAGACGTCGGTGGCCTCGGAGCCGGAGTAGGTCGTGGGCACCGCGACGATCGGCAGACCGGTGGTCAGCGCGATCGCCTTGGCGAGCCCGGTCGTCGAGCCGCCGCCGACGCTGACCAGCACGTCGGCGTCGTGCTCGTTCGCGACCGCGAGCGCCCGCTCGGCCACGTCGACCGGCACATGCCGGACCACGTCGGTGTGGAGCACGACGACGGGCAGGCCGGCCAGCACCGGCGCCGCCCGATCGGGGTTCGTCGCGATCACCATCACCCGCGACCCCTCGAGCCGGCGTACCTCCTCGGCGAGCGCGTCGGCCGCCTCGCCCGCGGCGA
The DNA here is from genome assembly GCA_033854915.1 of Nocardioidaceae bacterium. Lineage (GTDB taxonomy): Bacteria > Actinomycetota > Actinomycetes > Propionibacteriales > Nocardioidaceae > Nocardioides. The sequence goes on along the minus strand of JAWWPM010000474.1, from coordinate 3,038 downwards.
AGTGCACCCGCTGCGGGAGGGTCTCGTGGGCGAAGCGGAGCACGGCGGCCATGACGTCCTTGTTACCGCACGACCTGCCCTGCTGTCGCCTGCTGGGAGACGCTAGTCGGAGACCACCACCCGAGGGGGGATGCGCGCGTCATTGGACGCTTCCTCCAGGACCTCGACCGCCGGTCGCCGCCGAGCCCGGGACAGGCCGAGCGCTGCCAGCGCGCCGGCGACCGAGATCGCGGCCGTCGTGGCGAGGGCCGGCTCGTATCCAGCCAGCGTCGCTGCCGGCGTCGCCAGCGACCCGTGCGCGTCGAAAACGGCGGTCACGGTGGCGACACCGAACGCCGCGCCCATCTGCTGGAGCGTGTTCAGCACCCCCGACGCCCGGCCGAGCAGGGCTGCGGGGGCAGCGTTGAGCCCGGCAGACGAGGGAGCGGGCAGGGCCATCGAGATGCCCACTCCCGCGACGACGAAGGGAACGACGTACGACGCGTAGCCGGCATGGATGTGGGCCTCGTGCCGCAGCCAGAGGAATCCGACCGCCTGCAACAGCAGGCCGGGAGCGGCCAGCGCACGGGCCCCCCACCTGTCGGCCAGCTTGCCCGCGATCGGCGACACGAGCAGCGGCGTCATGGTCCACGGGAGAAAGCGCACGCCGGTCTGCAGCGGCGAGTCACCCAGAGAGACCTGGAAGAACTGGCTCGTCAGGTAGGCGGTGGAGAAGATCGCCGCCGACATCAGGAACACCGTGCCGCAGGCCGCCGCGAACACCGGCGACCGGAACAGCGACAGGGGCACCATCGGGTCGGCCACCCGGGCTTCCCAGCCCAGGAAGGCCAGCAGCAGCGCGACGCCGAGGCCGAGCGCCACCAGCACCTCGGTCGACGTCCAGCCCGAGGTCGGCCCACGCAGCACGCCCCACACCAGTGCTCCCATCGCACCCGAGGCAGTCAACATCCCGACCGGATCGAGCCGGCTGTGCGGGCCGTAGGTCTCGGGGACCAGCCGCGGCAGCATGACCGCCGCCACCAGCCCGATCGGGACGTTGACCCAGAAGATCCAGTGCCAGTCGAGGCCCTCGGTGACGACTCCCCCGACCAGGGGGCCGGCGGCGACCCCGACCCCGGCGACACCGCCCCAGATGCCGACGACAGCGCCTCGCTTCTCGGCAGGAAAGGCCGAGGTCAACAGGGTCAGACCGAGCGGCATCAGCACCGCAGCCCCCAGCCCCTGGACGGCCCGGAAGCCGATCAGGAAGCCGAGGTCGGGTGCCAGGGCACACGCGGCAGAGGCAACGCTGAACAGGAGCAGCCCGGCACCATAGGTACGCCGTCGGCCGAGGCGGTCGCCCAGTGCGGCGGCGGTGATGATCGCGGCGGCGAACGTCAGGGTGTACGCATTCACGATCCACGGGAGGCCGCCGACACCGCCGCCGAGGTCGGCATGGATCGAGGGCAGTGCGGTCACCACGACCAGCGCGTCGAGCGTCACCATCAGGTAGGCGCCGGCGGCCAGGGCCACGGTGAGCGGTCGGCTCGCCGGCGCGGCGTCCGGCAAGGTCATGGACTCGGGTTCGGACATGGGGGCTTCCTCTCTGGTCGCGGCGGTCCGGGGCACGGGTCGTACCGATGACGTCCGCGATGTCGTCACCAGTGCTGACGGAGGGGGTACGACCAACTGGGCGGGCCCCGACCGCCCAGTTCCGGTCGGGACCGGCGTCTACCCCTCGAGTGGCCCCTGTCGGTGGGCCCTGAGACCCTCGAGACGAGGCAGAGGTGGAGAGATGGACGACGTCACGGACCGCGACCTGCTCGCGTTGGCTCGCGCCGGCGACGAAGGCGCGTTCGGCGAGCTCGTCGCGCCGTACCAGCGCGAGATCCAGGTGCACTGCTATCGCATCCTGGGCTCGCTCCAGGATGCCGAGGACGTGCTTCAGGAGACGCTCCTCTCGGCCTGGCGGGGCCTGGGCGACTTCGAGGGGCGGTCCTCGGTCCGCACCTGGCTGTATCGGATTGCGACCAACCGCAGCCTCGACGCGCTGCGCGCCGGCTCGCGACGTGACCAGCCGATGACCACCCGGGTCCGGGGGCGGGTGCCACCAGCGCCGACCCGCTACTCCGAGGTGCCCTGGCTGCAGCCCTTTCCCGACGCTCTGCTCGACCTGCCCGATCCGGCTCCGGGGCCCGAGGCGGTCATCGAGCTGCGCGAGGCGACGTCCCTGGCCTTCGTCACGGCGCTGCAGCTGCTGCCGCCGAGACAGCGGGCGGCGGTGATCCTGCGCGACGTGCTCGGCTACCGCGCAGCCGAGGCTGCCGAGATCCTCGACACCACCGTCGAGTCGGTCACCAGCGCTCTGAAGCGAGCGCGCGCGACCCTCGACGCAGACCACGACCTGGCCGCTCGACGTGCCCAGCCGCCCGCACCCACACCCGGATCACCGGAGGAGCGCCGGCTCGTCGAAGCCTACGTCGACGCGTTCTCCACCCACGACGTCGAGAAGCTCGTGGCGATCCTGGCCGAGGACGTCTGGCTGAAGATGCCTCCACTCCCGTTCGAGTACCACGGCCGCGACGCCGCGATCGGCTTCTTCGAAGCGGTCGTCAATCCCGACCCCCGGCCGCTGCGGATGGTGCACACCCGCGCCAACGGCTGCCCGGCGAGCGGTCTCTACGCCTTCGACGCGGCCTCGGGGAGCTACCGCGCCACCGGGTTGGTGGTCGTGGCGCTGGCCGGCGACCGGATCTGCGAGATCACCCGGTTCGAGGCCGGGGTGCTGCCGAGCTTCGGTCTGCCGCGCATCCTCTCGTAGGGCCGGCGCGCTCAGCTCAGAGGGGCATCAGGATCTCGCCACCGACGTCGACCCGGCCGGCCGCGAGGGCCGAGCGGTACGACGTGGTGTTGTCGGCGTGGATGGTGCCCATCAGGCACTGGTCGTCCGGCAGTGGGACGCCCCGGGCGAGCAGCGTGCTGAGGTGCTTGCCGTAGCCGTGGCCGCGAAACGGCCGGTCGAGCAGCAGCTCGATCACCGTCGCACCCCGCACCCCGCG
>JAWWPM010000473.1:0-13302 GCA_033854915.1 Nocardioidaceae bacterium | reverse complement strand
TCTTCGGGGCGTTCACGGTCGTGTGGGCCATCGTCTGGGCGTTGTTGTCCTAGCCCGGGCGCCGCCGACCGACCTCTCATGCCGCGAGTCGGGCGATCACCACATGCCGATGAGCCGTCGTGGCGGTGGAAGTCACGATCCAGCGACGGCTGTCCCTGACACCCCTGCCGGATGCACACTTCCACCATGAGGCGGGCGATGTTCGTGGGTGCTGCCGCCGGGGCTCAGATAGGTCATGTGCGCTCTCTCCAGTTGCCATGTCAAGAGAACCCGCGGCAGGCCCCCTCCTGTCTATCGTGGCGAGACCAGTACACCGGACGCGCTATGCCAAGGGCGTTGTCCACGTTCCTTGCCAGGGACGCGAGGACGGTGAGTGATTCCTGTGGCTAGTGGCGAGCTTCACGTGGACGGCCGGCTGTTCAGGCTTGTATGCGTCCGGGGGACGGGAGTCGCGGTCTACCGGGGAGACGGAGCGTTCCTGCGACTGGGCGATGGGGTTGCTGGCGAGCTCGAGGTACATCGACAGATGCTGCGCGACGGCTATCCGGTTGCAGAGATTCTCGAGGTCGGCAGTCACACGGGCTCGCTGTATTACATAGAGGGAACCTTGGGTGAAGACACCTTCGGGGACGCGTGCGCCGATCGCGTCGCCCTCGGCGGTTCAATGGCAGACGAGGAGTTCGACAGGTTCCTCGACGTCATGCGGCGGCACGCTCACGCCCAGTTGGCTGGAGACAACCGGCCGCGTGGGCCTCAGGAGTTTGCCGAGTTCATCGGGGTGGTCCGCGCGGTGGCCAACACTCCGGAGTTGGCGGTACCGATCCGCGCGGCGTGGGAAGAGGCGGCGCTCATGCTCAGCGGCCTTCCCGCGGCGCTCCAACACGGAGATCTTCATCCGTTCAACGTGTGCCCAGGCGGCATCATCGACCTCGAGGACGCCGGGTGGGGACCAGTCGGGTACGACGTCGCTACCGCCGTCCTCGAGCCCACTCTTGCCGAGCCCCGATGGGTGGACGGAGCGCTCGCGCTCGAGTGGTTCACGCCAGATCAGGTGCGTACCTACCTGGACGGGCTCGACGAGGAGTTTCACCGCTTCGACCTGCCCGCGCCCTCGACGCAGATCCACGCCCACCTCATCTGCCGTGCGATCAACCTGGGCTCGCGCATCCACCGGAACGCGTCCGTATGGGGAGCGCGGCAGCTCATGCTGGCGCGGGTCCTGCCTGCCTTCCTTGACTCCGGCCGCATCCCACTCGCGTTCGCGGCATGAATGGTGCAACGACGTGCATCATTCCGCCGCGTGTGGGCGCCGGCCATCGGGTAAGGAGTGTGTTCACCTGCACTCCTACCGCCGAATGAACACACCTAACTGAACGTGAGGAGCAACCAACAAGACGGCCGAACAGAACACCGGTCGCCAGAGCACATCGCAAGGCCGTCCACGGTCCCCGAGAGAGCCGAAGGATCAATTCGGCCACCAGCCTGGGTCGCCAATCCGACAGGAAGCATCTCAGCGTGCGGCCCCAACGCGGCCATGCGCCCAACAGAGGCCAGTTTGCCAAGGCGAGGCACCGACGTCATGCAGCCGCGTCGATGACCGCGTGGTACTGGCGCACGCCGTCGGCGAAGTCCTCTCGGGTGTAGTCGATGACATCGGGAGCGCCCAGGGACATCAGCGACGTAATGTGCAGTCTGGTCCTGGAGGCGCCTCGCGTGCCTCGAGGGGTGGAGCGGTCCGAGTCGGGGGGAGAGTCGATGGCTGACCGCCGAGCGTTCGATTCGACTGCCGATCACCGCCAGGAGCACGCAGGACGGGTGGGCTGGGCGTTCATCGCCTTGTACGCCGCGGCCTATCTCGCCACGAGTTTGGTCTTTATCGCTCCCCTCCTGGTGACCCTGGCTCTCAAGGTCGACTCACTCGTGGGCGCTGACCGGGCTGCCTCGAGCCTGTCGTTGATCGCGGCGACGGGGTCGTTGGTAGCCCTGGTCGCCAACCCGATGTTCGGACGGTTGAGCGACCGGACCACATCACGTTGGGGCATGCGGCGCCCGTGGATGATGCTCGGTCTGGCTGGTGGGTCCTTCGGCATCCTGATCGTCGCCCTGGCCCCGGAGATCTGGGTGGTGCTGATCGGCTGGTGCCTGGCTCAGCTGTTCTTCAACGCGATGCTGGCCGCGATGGTGGCGGTGCTGCCCGACCAGGTTCCGGTCGAGCAGCGCGGCACCGTGGCGGGCGTTCTCGGCGTGTGCCTGCCGATCGCATCGGTGGGCGGCACCTACGTGGTGAAGGTCTTCACCGGCAGCGAACTCGGCATGTTCTTGGCACCGTGTGCCATCGGCGGATTCTTCATCGTCGCGTTCGCGCTGTACCTGGACGACCGTCGACTGGCCCCAGCGGACAAGCCGCCGTGGTCGCTGGGGCAATTTCTGAGCACCTACTACGTCTCGCCGCGCAGGTACCCTGACTTCGCTTGGGCGTTCGCCAGCCGCTTCATGTTCATCCTCGCCTACGCATTTCTGGTCACTTACCAGGCGTACTACCTCCTGGATCACTTGGGCAGCTCCGAGGACGAGGTCCCCCGGCAGATTTTTCTGGGCACGCTCACGCAGGCCGTCGTCGTGGTGGTCGCTTCCGCGGTCGGCGGCCGGGTCTCGGACCGCGCGGGCCGCCGCAAGCCCTTCGTCGCGGGCGCCGCGGTCCTGTACGGCTTGGCCTTGTTCCTGATCGCGGTGGCGGGCGACTTCCACGCCTTCCTGGTGGGGATGGCCGTCGCCGGACTCGGTTTCGGCCTGTACTTGGCCGTCGACCTCGCGCTGGTGGCGGATGTCTTGCCCGACCCGGACAACGCCGCCAAGGATCTGGGGGTGCTGAACATCGCCGGCGCCTTGCCGTTCTCCATCGGCCCGGCGTTGGCCCCGCTGGTCTTGGCCATCGGAGACGGCAGCTACCAGGTGCTGTACACCGTCGCCGGCGTCTGTGCGCTCCTCGGAGCCGCCGCCATCCTGCCTGTGAGGAAGGTCAGGTGACCGAACCCCTACTTGACCTCTGCCCGGACCACGAGCCTCAGGCCCACGGCGAGAGGAACCACGAGCCACACCAGTCCCGTGACAGCCAACTGGGCCCACTGCTCGGAGGACAACGGACCGTCGAGCAGAGCACCCGTGGCGAAGTCGAAGTCGACCCACGGCTGGACCTCGCTGAACCAGTCCTGCTTGGCGGCCAGGATCAGGGCCAGGGTCGGCAACAGGAACTGGTAGAGGAGGTAGGCCACGAGGGCCGCGGACGAGTTACGGACCAGCACGCCCAGCATGAAACCGACGAGCATGCCCAGGACGTTGGCCAGCTCGATCGTCAACAAGTTGGCGGCCGTCAGGTCCCACACAGGGTGCGCTCCGGCGAGGGCGGTGCCGGCGACGTTGCCGACGGCGCCGATGGCGAAGGCGACCGGGGTGGCGACCACGGCGATGGCGATGGACGCGACCAGTTTGCCGGCGATGACCCGGGAGCGGTGCGGGACCAGTGTGAAGGTCGTCAGGCCGCTGCGCTGGCTCCACTCCGCGGTGACCGACAAGATCGCGATGATGGGGAGGATCAGCGACATCGGGACGCTGATCGCCGCGGTGAAGGTGCGGTAGGTGAGGTCCTCGCGGTCCGCGAAAAGGATCACCATGCCTGTCGTCGCCAGCGAGGCCAAGGCGATGCTGGCCATGGTCCAGAAGCCGGACCGGGTGTCGAGCATCTTGCGAAGCTCGGTCGCGGTGATCCTGCTCAAAGGGATTCCGCGTGGGGTCACGGGCTCGGTCATCGGGCCTTGCACGCCGTGCTGGATGGTGCTCATGCCACTGCTCCTTCGGGCTGGTCCTTGGGTTCGTGGTCGGGTTGTATGTCGCGCTGGGTGTCTGCGGTGAGCTGGAGGAACATCTCCTCCAGTCCGGTGCCGTCAGCGGCGCGTAGCTCCAGGACCGGGACTCCGGCTGCGTAGGCGGTGCGCCCGACCTGCTCGGCGTCTGTCTGGGCGAGCAGACCGTCTGTCCCGACGTACGACGACGTGACCCCGCGCGCATCCAGGGCGGCAGCGAGAGTGTGTGGATCGGTCGTGCGCACGACGGCGCCGGCCGAAGCGAGGAGCTCGGACTTGGCGCCCTGGGCAACGATTCGGCCGTTGCCGATGACGACGAGGTCGTCTGCGATCACCTCGATCTCGTGAAGAAGGTGCGAGGAGAGCAGCACGGTGCCACCCGCGTCGGCGAAGTCCCTCAGCAGACCTCGCATCCAGCGGATTCCGGCGGGGTCGAGGCCGTTGGCCGGCTCATCGAGGATCAGCATGGTGGGGTCGCCAATCAGGGCCGTCGCGATGCCGAGCCGTTGCCGCATGCCGAGCGAGTAGTCGCTTACGCGCCGCGACGACTCTGCAGGGGTGAGGCCGACCAGGTCGAGGACCTCGTCGACGCGGGCCTTGGGCAGCCCCATGAACCGTTGGGCGATGGTGAGGGTTTCCCGGCCGGTACGGCCGGCGTGCTGGGCGGAGGCGTCGAGCAGCACGCCGACCTCCAGGCCCGGGTTCGGCAGGTCGACGTAGCGCCGGCCGAAGACGGTCGCGCTTCCGGTCGTGGCTCGCGTGAGGCCGACGATGATCCGCATCGTCGTGGACTTGCCGGCGCCGTTCGGTCCCAGGAATCCGGTCACCCGGCCGGACTGAGCGGTGAAACTGACGTGGTCGACGGCGACGAACTCGCCGTACCTCCGGGTGACGGAGTCGAGGGTGATCATGAGGTCGCTCCTGTATGGGTGTTGGTGACGGAGAGCAGTGGCAGCCCGAGGTCGCGCACCTTCTGGATCAGACCGTGCAGAGCTGCCTGGTCGACGACCTGGCCACGGATGACGGTGCTGCCGTCGTCGGCGGCGGTGATCTCCATACCGTCGAACCAGGCGGACCAGCGCTGGGCCAGGTGACCCTGGATGCGGATCTCATAGGTGTGGGTCTCGGTCATGCTCCGGAAGGTAGGAGCCGATGTGGGGAGTTCGGATCACCACATGTGGTGAGCGAGGTGGTGGTCTTGCGGGACTCAGCCCCGGGCGGGTCCCAGCAACCCCAGCTCGTCAGCCCGTCGTACGGCCTCGCGTCGGCTTCCGACGCCGAGCTTGGCGTAGATGTTCTTCGTGTGTGTGCGCACCGTGTTGAGCGACACGACGAGGTGACGTGCGATCTCCGGTCCGCTGAGCTCACTGGCCAGGAGCCGTAGCACCTCGACCTCGCGGTCACTGAGCGGGTCGACCAGCGAGTCCTGCCTTCCCGGTTGGAGGGGTGGAGCCCCCACCGCGCTCAGCAGCCAGGCGGCGTACGACGAGGTGACGCCGCGCTTGGCGGCCGCAGTGAGGAGGCGCGTCATCCCCGGGCCCTCGGCGGTGAACGTGCGCGCGTACCCCTCGGGGGCTCCCAGCTCGAGTGCGCGCGAAAGGGCAGCCACTGCCGCGCCGATGTCACCTGCGCCCTGTCGCGAGAGGGCGAGAAGGACCAGGATCTCCAAGGCGGAGCCGTACCGGTCGCCCGTCTCGGCGGCGGTCAGAAGGCGCTCGAGGAGCTGGGTGGCGGAACGGTCGCCGGCGCCCAGGAGTGCTCGCGCCAGCGTCACGTGCTCGTACTCATGCAGGTAGTCGGGCTCGTCGGTCAACGCCAGCCCTCGCTGCGCCGCCCAGGCGAGCGCCTGGTCGGACCTACCCTGCTTGACCCAGACGCGAGCCCGCATCGCGGCGACGGGTCGTACGTCGGGCGAGAAGTCACCGTCGTACACACGTTCGGCCTCGTCGAGAAGGGCGAGCGCCCCGGACAGATCTCCCTCGGCCTCGTGGAGATGGGCCTCGGCGATGCGCCAGCGGTGTGGGTGCCTCGGCATCCCGAGGTGGTCCCCGAGCTCGTGGCCGGTCTCCAGGTGTTCCCGGGCGGTCGCCAGGTCGTTCTTCTCGATGGCGATCTCGGCGAGGCCGACGTGCATGTCCGGGGACCCACGGAGGGGACCCCCAGGCTGGCGACCGGCCAGGTCGAGGGCGTCGCGGTAGGTGCGCTCGGCTTCGCGGAGACGTCCCAGAGTCCACTGCAGGTCGGCGAGCGTGATGGCACAGCCGAGAAGGTCGGCCACCCAGCCCTCGGCCTCGAATCGCCGCATACTGGCGGCGTACGCCGTGGCTGCGGACTCGAGGTCTCCTTGCCGCCACGAGGCGATCCCCAGCAAGGCCGTGGCTGCGGCGTAGCCGAGGTTGTCGTCGCGCCCGAGCACGTCGATCGCCGCACGACCGTGCTCCATCGTCGCAGCCACGTCGCCGCCGATGAGCGAGAGGCCGGCGCGGTGGATTCTGACCCAGCCGGGGAGCCGCTCGAGATCGGCGAGGTCGGCGACGACCAGTCCCCGGGGAACGGTGCCGGCAGGTGCCGCTCGGATGGCATCCAGCCAGTGTTCGGCGATCTGCAGCCTAGGCTCGACACCCCGCACCTCGCCGGTGGACATCAAAGCGCCCACGAAGCCGTTCGCCAGCACAGGGCGAGCCGTGAAGACCTCATCGGGAAGTGCCTCCATCCATCGACGCAGCTGGGCTTCGCGCCGATCCTTACCCATGGCCCGAATGGTGAGCTCGACGAGCCCTGCTGCTCGCTCGCCGTCACCGGCGGCAAGGGCGTGCTCGATGGCCGCCGTGATGTCGCCGTCCCGTTCGTGCCATGCACTTGCTCGGCGGTGCAGGTCGCGCACCTCGTCAGGACGCTCGTCGAGCAGGCGGGCTTGCAGCATGTCGGCGAAGAGGTGGTGGTAGCGGTACCACCGTCGTTGGTCGTCGAGTGGCACCAGGAACAAGTTGTCCCGGTCGAGAGCCTCCAGCAGCGCCCGGCCGTCGCTGCGGCCGGCCACGGCATCCGTCAGTGATCCGGACAGCCTGGCGAGGATGGAGGTCCGGAGGAGGAAGTCGCGGACGTGCTCGGGCTGCCGGTGCACGACCTCCTCGACCAGGTAGTCGACGACGTGACGGTCGTCCCCCGCGAACCCCTCGATGAATCCGGCTGTATCGTCGCGACCCCGGAGAGACAGCGCCGCGAGCTGCAGAGCAGCGGCCCACCCCTCCGTCCTGCCCTCCAGGGTGGCCACCTCGCCTGCGGACAGCCGAAGTCCCATCGCATCGAAGTACGCCGCGGTCTCCGCCTCGGTAAACCGGAGGTCAGCGGCGCGCACTTCGGCCAGCTGACCACGGGCTCGCAGCCGCGCCAGCGGCAGCGGGGGATCCGAGCGCGTGGCCAGGACCAGATGTAGCTGGGGTGGCAGATGCTCGATCAGAAACGTCATTGCCGCGTGCACCTCGGGGGCGCCGATGACGTGGTAGTCATCGAGGACAAGCACCACTTCCTTGTCGGAGGAGGCGAGTTCGTTGAGGAGGGTGGTCAGGACGGTGGTGATCGGGGCGCTTCCGGGCGACTGCAGGAGCACCTGTGCGGACCCGCCGACCGCGGGCAGGGCAGTGCGCAGGGCTGCGAGCACGTAAGCCCAGAAGGTCGATGGGTCGCTGTCACCTGAGTCCAGGGACAGCCACGCCACCGAGGCACGGCCTGGCCCCGATCCGCCGAGGAGCGCCTGGGCCAGCAGCGTCGACTTGCCGAACCCGGCGGGAGCCGAGACGAGGAGCACCGGCGGCCAGGATCCGCTACCGAGCCGGTCACCCAGCACGGCGGTGAGCCGAGGCCGGTCGACGGCCTCGCGCGTCACGCGAGGCGCGAAGAGCTTCGTCTGCAGCAAGGCGCCCAGCTGTACCTCCGGCGTGAGACCAGGAGCCGTGGTCATCCTGCTGGCTCCTCGTGTCGGGAGCGGGCGCGCACGTGCATCTGCTCTCCGGGCCTGCCGAAGATGCTCAGCACCTCGGTGGTGCCCTCGCCCGTCGACCCGAACCACTGGGGCAGCTGGGTGTCGAACTCGGCAGCCTCGCCGGCGCCCAGCACCAAGTCGCGGTCACCGAAAGCCAGGCGCATCTGTCCGGGCAGCACGTACAGCGATTCGTGGCCGTCGTGGGTTCGGGACTGCGGCGTCGACTGGCGCGTCGGGATCGCGATCTTCCAAGCCTGCACGCCGTTCGGCTGCCGGGGGAGCCGGATCACCGTCCGACCGTTGACCTTGCGAGCCTCTCGCCTGATCCGGGGGTCGGCGACCTCCGGTGCGCCCACCAGGTCATCGAGCCGCAGGCGGTAGGCCTGCGTCAGCGGAAGGAGCAGCTCCAAGCTGGGACGCCGCTGCCCGTTCTCGAGCCGCGAGAACGTGCTCTTGGAGATTCCCGTCCGCTCGGCGAGGTAGGTCAGGGTGACACCCCGCTGCTTGCGAATCCCCTTGAGTCGCGGACCCACGAGGTCAGGGGCCGCCGCGATGCTGCCATCGGCCGCCATGCACGACATTCCACTGCGAATTCCCAGGAATGGCAACCACAGGTTTCGACAGCGGACGCAGCGAGAACCGGTACGGCGCGGACATCGTCGTCGGACACTGTCGAGCTCGCCGACGGCCGCGTCGTCCTCGGGCTGCGGTCTTCGTCGGACCGCTGATCGAGCCCCACCACGACACCTTCACCGTTCTCGGCTGCGCCTTCGAGGACCACGGCTGGGCCGTCGCGGACATCACCAAGGCCGTACCAGCGTCCCCTGAGTGTGGGTGGGCGGCAACGTCGCCAGCCCGCGCGCCCAGGCCATCACCGCCGCGGGCGAGGGCTCGACCGCCGCGATCGCGATCAGGCCGACCGCGTCGAAGAAGGCGTATCCCGTGCAGTCCACGACTCCCGCTCGCCCGTCCAGCACCTGCCCACCTGAAGGCCAGACCCCATGTCCGTCCCGCCACCGTCCACGCATCAGCCAGCCGTGATGATCTGGCTGGCCGTCCTGCCGATGCGCGTTGTTCTCAACCTGAGCATCGGGCGACTGCCGGCAGATCTGTTTGTCGTATCGCGGACGTTCGTCCTCGCCACCGTCCCGGTCCCGATCGGGATCTACCGCCAGATGCCGCAGCTGCACCGACCTCGTGTGGGCTCGTGAACAGCCGTTGAATCACCCCGTCGCTCACCACGTGTGGTGATGCCCGCTCACCACATCGGTGCCTAGTTTCGCGAGTCATCAGCGATCCATCCGCACTGCGAAAGGCACCACCATGAACAGGTTCACGCGCATCATCGCCATGGCGTGTGCGAGGCACCCCTGGCGCACCATCGCGACTTGGGTCTCCGTTCTCGTCGCCGTGTTCGTCCTCGCCGGGAGCGGCGGGGGCTCCTTCATCGACTCGTTCAGCGCCCAGGGCAGCCAGAGCGAGCGCGCCATGCAGCTGCTCCAGGACAAGTTTCCCGAGGCGACCCACGCGCAGGCCCTCGTCGTCTTCGTGACCGACGACGGCAACACGCTGCAGAGTCAGCAGCAGCACATCGACGCCGTCCTGGCCGACGTCGCCGGAGCAGACCATGTCGTGGATGTCGCAGACCCGTTCGCGGCCGGCACCATCTCGGACGACGGCCGCATCGGCTACGCCACGATCTCCTTCGACGAGACGCCGGCCGAGCTGGGCAAAGGCGCCTTCGTTCCGCTCACCGAGCTGGTCGACGCCTCGAACACCGCCGACCTCCGGGTGGAGCTCGGTGGTGACGCCGTCTTCCTCGACGCTCCCGACGAGACGTCACCCTTCGAGGGCGTCGGCATCCTGATTGCACTCCTGGTGCTGTTGGTGGCCTTCGGCACCGTCGTGGCCGCCCTGGTGCCGATCGGTCTGGCCCTCGTGTCTGTCGGTGCGGGATTCGGCGGCATCTTCGTGCTCGCCGGCATCATGGACGTCTCGCCGTCAGCGATCCCGATCGCGGGGATCGTCGGTCTGGGAGTCGGCATCGACTACGCGCTGTTCGTCGTCGCCCGCTACCGCGAGAACCGCCACACCGGCCAGGACAACCCGACGGCCCTGGCGAGCGCGATGTCCACGTCAGGAGCGGCGGTGGCCTTCGCAGGCAGCACCGTGGTGATCGCAATGGCCTCGCTGGCGTTCACCGGGCTCGGTGTCCTGACCTCGATCGGCCTGGCGACCGCCATCGTCGTGCTCAGCGCGGTCACGGCGGCCACGACGCTGCTGCCCGCACTGCTCGGACTGCTCGGCGACCGCATCGACACTGGCAGGCTGGTGCGTCGCCAGCGCCTCGCCAAGCGCGCGGAGGAGACCGCTTGGTGGCGTTTCGCCCACCGAGTCTCCGGACGTCCCTGGCCCTACCTGATCGGCGCCGTCTTCGCCCTCGTCGCCTTCGCCGCCCCGGCCTTCGGGATGCAGACCGCCTGGCCCGCCGCCGGTGACGCGCCGCGCGCCACGACGTACCGACAGGCCTACGACCTACTGGACAAGGGCTTCGGACCGGGAATCAACGGCCCCCTGGTGGTCGTCGTCGATCTCGAAGCCCCCGGCGTCAACGCCGCCCAGGTTCCTGGCCTGGCCGACAGCATCCGCGCCAACAGCCGGATCGCCTCGGTCAGCGAGCCCGTGACCTCCGCCGACGGCAGCACGGTGGTCTTCTCGGCCATGCCGACGACGGGTCCAGCCGATCTGGGCACCTCCGTCGCCCTCGCCGAGGTGCGGTCGGTGCTGCCGCACAACGCGTACATCACCGGGCTCACGGCAATGACCACCGACCTCAACGCCCAGCTCTCCGACACGCTGCCCCTCTTCATGGGAGCCGTGCTGCTCGCGTCGTTCCTGCTGCTCATGCTGGTCTTCCGGTCAATCGTCGTCCCCCTCAAGGCAGTGGTCATGAACATGCTCTCCATCGGCGCTGCCTACGGCGTCCTGGTCGCCGTCTTCCAGTGGGGATGGGGCAGCAGCCTGATCGGCCTCGAAGGCCCGACACCGATCACCTCACTCATCATCGTGATCATGTTCCCGATCCTCTTCGGCCTCTCCATGGACTACGAGATGTTCCTCATCTCGCGGATCCGCGAGGAGTACGCCCGGACCGGCGACAACACCGAGGCGGTCGCCCGCGGCATGGCCGGAACCGGCCGGGTCATCACCTCGGGGGCCCTGATCATGATCGCGGTCTTCCTCGCCTTCGTCGCCAGCCCTGTGCCGTCGCTGAAGATGCTGGGTCTGGGCCTCGCCACGGCGATCCTCGTCGACGCGACCCTCGTCCGCATGGTGCTGGTGCCGGCCACGATGGCCTTGCTGGGCAAAGCCAACTGGTGGCTCCCCAGCTGGCTCGACCGGATCCTGCCGCACCTGACCGTCGAAGGCCCCACCCGGGACATGCAGCCCCATCCGCAGGCGGTCGACGCGACCAATCGGGCCTGACCGGAGGACCGACCTCCCACCGCGATGAGCTCGTCTCCCGCTGATCGACCCACCGAGGTCCGCCGCCCCGCATTGCCCGGGCCCGGGGGACCGCCGTTCCGGTTGGAGCGGAAAATGTGCACTTCATCTGCCGCTGTCCTGGTGCGGCATACCGTCGGGAAGGGGTGCAGGCTGGCCCCGCACACGAGTCTGAGTCGCTGGTGCTCCGCGTTCGCGTCCCGAGCCGCGCGTGTCATTTCGCCGGGAGAGGACCTTGTCGTGTCGTGTGGCGGCCCGGAGGCCGGCGTGGGCCGGCGGGTTAGTCGAGACTGATTCCCAGCTCGCGCCGCCAGAGGTCGAGGGAGGCTTGCTCGAGTTCAGCTGGCCACGGCTGGTCGAGCACTGCGGTGAGGCGACGTGCTCGTGCGAGGTACTCGCGCGCGATGGCCGTATGGGCATGGATCAGTTGCTCGGGGTCCGAGCCGATGGGCGGGATCCCCTGCAACGCTGCGATCTGCTCGGCAGTGAGGTATCGGTTGAGTCGTTTGGCTCCGTCAACCTTTCGAATGCCGTTCTCCGCGAGCATCAACGGGATGAGGAGTGAGTCTCGGAAGCCCGCAGCACCCTGGGCCAGTGCCAACCACTCTTGTCGACGGATCACGGTGACCGTGACACCCATGAAGTACAGGTACAGCCGGATCTGATCGTGTGGGGCGTAGGGCTTGCCTGCCATCTCCTCGGCGGATGCTGGGACCTCGCGCACCAGGCCGTCTGGATCGAGCAGTACCCGGGCAGGGAACTCACCTTGGGAGAAGCCCTGGCGGCCATGAACAATGACGTCGACATGGATCCAATCAGGGGTCACGAAGACAAAGCCACCGGGCACACCAGGAATCGCGTCGGCCAAGACAGTCGGCATGGTTCGGGAGAACCACTCGGCGATCCCAGTACTGAACTCCTCGGGATGAGCGACCAAGAGATGCAAGTCGATGTCACTCCAGTCGTCCGCAGTCTCTCGCGCGAGCGAGCCACCCACCCAGGCCGCCAAGACCGCCGGATCCTCCTGGCAGGCTGTGACGAGGGCGGACAAAACGGCTCGCAGTCGCGCCGGTATCCACTGCTCGTCCACGTTCGCCACCCTATTGGCGAACAGGGGGACGACTTCGCGGCGATCGGTGAGCTCAGCGCCGCCACCGGGCGGCAGGCCCGGCCGCCTCGCGCGCTGCGTCATTCCGCCGCGAAGGGGTAAAGATCCGGTTCGTCGTTGGCCTGCCATGGTCGGTGTTCCTGCCAAGGCCGCGGTCTGCGCGCGGGTCGTGGTGGCATGGGGTCGCTCGAACGAGCCCGACTACGTGCGTCGCGCCGGGAGTGGGTACGGAGGACCCGTGACCACCGACGCGACCGACGGCTTCGTGCGGGTCCGTGGCGCCAACGAGCACAACCTCCGCAACGTCGACGTCGACATCCCCCGCAACGCCATGGTGGCGTTCACCGGGATCTCCGGCTCGGGGAAGTCGTCGCTGGCCTTCGGCACGCTGTACGCCGAGGCGCAGCGCCGATACTTCGAGTCGGTGGCACCCTACGCGCGCCGGCTGCTGCAGCAGGTCGGCGCTCCGCATGTCCAGGAGGTCACCGGCCTGCCGCCGGCGGTGGCGCTGCAGCAGCGTCGCGGCGCCGCCACGTCCCGCTCGTCGGTCGGCACCCTCACCACGCTGTCCAACCTGCTGCGGATCCTCTACTCGCGAGCGGGCGACTACCCCGCCGGGGCCGACCACCTCCCAGCCGAGGCGTTCTCGCCCAACACCGCCGCGGGCGCGTGTCTGCGCTGCCACGGTCTGGGTGTCGTGCACGACGTCACCGAGGAGCTGCTCGTCCCCGACCCGTCCCTGAGCATCCGCGAGGGTGCGATCGCCGCCTGGCCCGGTGCCTGGCAGGGTGCCAACCTGCGCAGCATCGTCACCGGTCTCGGCATCGACATCGACAAGCCGTGGCGCA
>JAWWPM010000472.1:0-2886 GCA_033854915.1 Nocardioidaceae bacterium | reverse complement strand
GCTCGTAGCCGAGCACCGACGGACCCTCCTGGATGACGATGCGCCGGTAGCGTGGCTCCTGGACCACGCTGAGGAACGCCCGCAGACCGGCCCGCGCCTTGTCCCACGGGTCGTCGTGGTCGCGTAGCGCCTGCCGGATCGCCGAGGCGCTGTTCACCGAGCACGGCTACGCCAACACCTCGCTCGATGCGATCGTGGCCGGGGCGCGGGTGACCAAGGGTGCGCTCTACCACCACTTCAGCGGCAAGCAGGCCCTCTTCGAGGCGGTCTTCGAGCGCGTGGAGACAGACGCGTCGAAGACCATCAACAGGGCGCTCAAGGGCCAGAAGGACCCGTGGGAGAAGGTCCAGGCGGGGCTGCGCGCCTTCCTCGGCGTGGTCCAGGAGCCGCGCTACCGCCGGATCGTGATCCAGGAGGGCCCGGCGGTGCTGGGCTACGAGCGGTTCCGCGAGCAGGAGGAGCGCTCGACCTTCGCCTACGTCCTCGACATCGTCGGCGCCGTCCTCAGCGCTGGAGACTGGAAGCTCGACACCGAGATGCAGCACACCTTCGCGCGGATCTTCTTCGGCGCCATGTCGTCGTCGGGCACCAGCGTGTCGACGTCGGAGGACGCCGACGCCGAGGCGGAGCGGGTGGAGGTCGCGATCGCGTTCATCCTGTCCGGCCTCCGCGCCCTCGCCGAAGAGGGCGCGGAGCTGCCGACCGCACGGCCCACAGGGCCGGTGGAGGCTACTTCCTCGTGAAGGTGACGTTGCCGCCGTCGACCGGGACCAGCTCGACCCAGGTGTGGCCGGCCGGCACCTTCAGCTGACCCTGCTTGTTGGTCAGCGTGATCGGCGAGCCGGACTTGCCCTTGTGCCAGGTGGCGGCGACCATCCGACCGTCGTGGAAGACCATCGCCTTGCCCTGACCCGTCAACAGCGTCTGCGGCACCGGGTTTCCGGCGGGGTCGAGGTAGCCGGCCAGGCCCTCCTTGACCCGCAGCACCAGGACCGTGCTGGCCGGGAACTGGTCACCGGCGGGCGCGTTGCTGTTGTCGTTGTGGTAGCTGCCGTTGGTGTAGGTCCACTGCGTGGTGTGGCCACCGGAGAACTGGGCCGCGATCTTGACTGCCTTCGGCCCCTTCGGGAAGTCGCTCTCCGAGCCCCACGTGAAGTAGTCCGGAGGCGTCGCGGCCTTCTGCATCTTCGCGGCCGCGGCGACCTCGTTGAGGTGGACGAACAGGTTGTACGGCGAGATGCGTGTCGGCGAGCGGTACATGCCCTTGGCGCTCTGGCCGAAGAACGGGATCTTGGCGCCGTGGATCAGGGCGATCGTCTTGGACGCAGCACCGCTGGTGACGATCGAGGGATGCACCGGCGAGACGATGTCGATGTCGCTGGCCCGCATCGAGCGCACCGGCCCCACGTTGGTCGGGATGTCGGAGTAGAAGAACGCCGCCAGCCGGGTCAGGCCGCCCTCGACGAGCTCCTCGACGACCATGTCGGCCTTGCTGAGCCCGACCTGAGGCGAGCTGGACAGGGTGTTGTCCATCTTGGCGACCAGGACCGGGTGGTCGAGAGTGGCGGTCTTGTTCGAGGGCACCTTCAGCCCGGTCATGGGCCAGAACTGCGTCAGCGTCTGACCGCCGGCGGTCGAGTCGGGGTTGCTGGCGTCCGGGCTCGAGCTGGACGAGCCGCCGCAGGCGGTCAGCAGCAGGCCGGTCGCGGTGAGGGCGGACAGGGACAGGGCGATGCGTCGCACGAGAAACACTCCATCAGGGCTGGGACATCGATCGGGACATCGGGGGGAAAGACGGGCGCGGTCCGACCAGTGTGGACGAACCCGCACAGCAGATCGCGAAGGCCACGCCGTGGCTATGACCAACCTCACCCCGACGAGCCGGCAGACGCGCTGGCCGCCGCCTCGTCGTAGGTCAGGGTGGTGAGGGTCTCGAAGGTGACGGGGTCGAGGAACGCGACGTAGACCGCCGAGCTCGAGCTCCCGGTCCGGGCGCCGGGTACGACGACCATCAGGGCAGCCTGGTCGGTGAACGTCGCGCCCTGCTTGCCGCTGGTGTCGGTCAGCGCGGTGCGCAGGACGAGCGGGCTGGCGCCCGACGAGACGACACCACCGCCGAGCGGCTGGGCGAGCACCCGCTGGGTGGTGGCCGCGTCGACCGACGAGAGCCCCTGGTACTGCACGCCCTGCGCCTGCAGCTGCGAGGTGAAGTCCGGGGGCAGCTCGGAATAGACGTCGACGGACGACGAGTCCCCCTTGCCGTGGGTGAGCACGAACGCGCCGAGCCCGACCCAGACGACGGCCACGACCATGCCGACCACCAGATGGAACGGCTTGAAGCCAGGCGGGCGGCCGGCGGCCCGGGCGACGGGCTCAGACAAGCTTGGCGCCCCCGTCGACGTACAGCGTCTGGCCGGTGATGTACGACGCCTCGTCGCTGCACAGGAACGCCGCGGCGGCCGCGATGTCCTCGGGGAAGCCGACCCGGCGGACCGGGTTGCGGTCGGCCGCGGCCTTGCGGAACTCCTCGACCGGCATGCCCACCCGGGCTGCGGTCGCGTCGGTCATGTCGGTGGCGATGAAGCCGGGCGCGATCGCGTTGGCAGTGACGCCGAAGGGGCCGAGCTCGATGCCGAGCGTGCGGACGAAGCCCTGGATGCCCATCTTGGCGGCCGAGTAGTTCGCCTGGCCGCGGTTGCCGAGCGCGGACACGCTCGAGAGGCAGAGGACCTTGCCGTACTTCTGATCCACGAAGTGCTTCTGCGCGGCCCGGGTCATCAGGAACGCGCCGCGGAGGTGGACGTTCATGACCAGGTCCCAGTCGTCGTCGGACATCTTGAACAGCAGGTTGTCGCGGGTGATGCCGGCGTTGTTGACGAGGATGTG
>JAWWPM010000471.1:0-3412 GCA_033854915.1 Nocardioidaceae bacterium | reverse complement strand
AGCTCCTCGACGTTTTGCGGGTTCTCCGGGAAGTAGTCGCCGTGCCGGTCCATGAAGTCGGCGAAGGCTCTGTCGACCTCCTCGGTGTCCTGACTGGTGGTTGCCTGGGCGTGCTTGGCCAGCAGGTCGTTGAGGTCGGTCAGCATCTCGTTGACGGCCGCGCGGTCCTCGTCGGTGGCGTTCTCGAGTGCCTGCTTCATGCCGGCGAAGCGCTGGTCGAGCATCTCGCGGCCGAGGAGGTCCTTGATCTTCTCGAAGTCCTCGCGTGCCTCGCGGCTCAGCCAGTCGTACTCACTCAGCTCGCTGACGGCGGCCGCCGTCGACTGCGGGAGGTTGTCGAGCTGAAGCTCGCGCAGGGCCCGGTCGCCCTCGTCGAGGGAGATGTCGCGGGCCAGCTGCTTGCGCTCCTCGAGCACGGCGTGGTCGAGCAGCTCACGCACCTCCTGGAGGGTGCCGTCGAGGTGGTGCTCCTGGGACAGCTGGCGGCGCTTCTCGGCGATCCGCCGGGCCAGGTCGTCGAGGCCCTTCTGGTCGCGGCCACCGCGGCGCAGGAACTCGCGCATGGCCCGCTCGGGGCTGTAGCCGGCCATCACGTCCTGGCCGATGGCGTCGAGGGCCTCGGCGATGTCGACGGGCGGGGCGAGCGGGTCCGGCCCACCGTCGTACGCCGTGTAGCGCGAGCGCGGCTGCTGGCGGCTCATCGGGCCGCCTCCGGGACTCGGTCGACGCTGGCACCTGCCCGCAGCACGCGCGGGATCTCGGCGACGTCGTCCACCCGGGCATGGAGCGCAACCAGCTCGGCGGAGCTCGCGGGCGAGTCGACCTCGACCCGATAGGTGATGCCTCCGGAGACCCACACCTCGGTGTCGAAACCGCCGTCGGCGTGGACCCGAACTCCGCGCACCTCGACACCCAGGGCGCCTGCCTCCCGGAAGGTGTCGTTGAGGACGCACAACGCAATCGCGGCGTGCAGCATGGTCGCGCCGTTGCCGCCGCCCTGGACGGCGACGCCCGCGTCGGTCCAGGGGTGCGGGATCGTCCAGCCCGGAGCCTCCGCGCGCAGTGTGCCTGCGGAGACCGTGACGCCGAACTCGCTCGCGAGGGGGCCGTCAGCCATAGACGGTCTCCCCGCCGCCTGACTCCTTGCTGATCTTGCGGGCCAGGTAGAGACCCTCCAGCGCGAGCTCGATGGCGCCGGCCCGCTGCCCGTCGTTCTGTGCGTCGAGCCGGTCGCAGACCTCGTCGTAGAGCTCGGACTCGCCCAGGATCGGCAGCCCGATCAGGAAGTCGCGCGCGGTGACCTGCTCGCCGGTCGTGACCATCTGCCCGGCCTCGATCCGGTCGACCAGGAGCGCGAAGTCGAGCCCCCGGAAATGGTGCCGCACCGTCTCGGCGGTGGCGGTCCGGAGCAGGTGGGTCAGGATCTCGCTCTCGCGGCCCTCTTCGCCGGTCTCGAACTCGATCTTGCCGCCGAGCACGTCGACCGCGGTCTCGAGGTCGACGACGCGAGCCACGGCGTCGTCCTCGCCCTGCCGGGTGGCCCGGTGCAGGGCCGACGCGGCGATCGTCTCGGCACCGGCGATCGCGAACCGGGCGCTGACCCCGGAGCGCTGGTCGACCGAGGTGGACTCGCGCAGGTTGCGGGTGAAGCGGGCCAGGATCTCGACGAGGTGGTCGGGCACCTCGGCGACCAGGTGCGCCTCCTGCCGGATCACCGCGACCTCGTCGTCGAGCTCGGTCGGGTAGTGGGTACGGATCTCGGCGCCGAAGCGGTCCTTGAGCGGGGTGATGATCCGCCCGCGGTTGGTGTAGTCCTCCGGGTTGGCACTGGCCACCACGAGCGTGTCGATCGGCAGGCGCAGCACGTAGCCGCGGATCTGGATGTCGCGCTCCTCCATCACGTTGAGCATGGCGACCTGGATCCGCTCGGCGAGGTCGGGCAGCTCGTTGATGGCCACGATGCCGCGGTGGCTGCGCGGGATCAGCCCGAAGTGGATGGTCTCGGGGTCGCCGAGGTGGCGACCCTCGGCCACCTTCATCGGGTCGACGTCGCCGATCAGGTCCGCGACCGACGTGTCCGGTGTGGCGAGCTTCTCGGCGTAGCGCTCGTCGCGGTGACGCCACTCGACGGGCAGCTCGTCGCCGAGCTCCTCCGCGCGTCGCCGCGACTCGGTGGTGATCGGGTCGTAGGGGTGCTCGCCGAGCTCGGCACCGGCGATCACCGGCGTCCACTCGTCGAGCAGGCCGACCAGGGTGCGCAGCAGCCGGGTCTTGCCCTGGCCACGCTCACCGAGCAGCACGATGTCGTGCCCGGCGATCAGCGCGCGCTCGAGCTGCGGGATCACGGTGTCCTCGAAGCCGTGCAGCCCCGGCCACGGGTCGGCACCCGCGGCGAGCAGGGCGAGCAGGTTGTCGCGCAGCTCGTCGCGCAGCGACTTCTGGAGGTGGCCGGACTCGCGGAGCTGGCCGAGGGTTCTGGGGGTGGGAGCTTCCGTCACGTCTTCCACGCTAGTCCGGTACGCAATGCTGGGCCGATGGGGACGACCGCGAGGCGGATCATCGGCATCGCCGGCGCGCCCGGCGCCGGCAAGACGACGTACGCCGCGCGCCTGGTGGCCGAGTCGGCGGTGCCGGCCGCACACGTGCCGATGGACGGCTTCCACCTGGCCGACTCCGCCCTGGTCGCCCTCGGCCTGCGCGACCGCAAGGGTGCTCCGGAGACCTTCGACGCCTGGGGCTACGCCGCCCTGCTGGAGCGGCTGCGCTCGGCCACCGAGACGGTGTGGGCGCCGGGCTTCGAGCGCGGACTCGAGCAGCCACTCGCGGGTGCGATCGCGGTGCCGCCCGAGATCGAGCTGGTCGTGACCGAGGGCAACTACCTGCTCCTGGACCGGCCGGAGTGGCGGGCGGTCCGCGCCCAGCTGGACGAGGCCTGGTTCCTCGACCTCCACGACGACGTACGACGTGCCCGGCTGGTGGCCCGGCACGTCAGGTTCGGCAAGTCGCCGGACGCCGCAGAGGCCTGGGTCGCCCGGGTGGACGAGCCGAACGCGGTGCTGGTGTCCGCGTCGCGGGAGAGCGCCGACCGCACGGTCACCTGGTGATTCGCACGGCTTGACCGGGAACGAACAGTCCCCCAACAAGAACCGGGCCCTGCGCCTGTCGGCGGGGGCCCGGGTCTCCGGGGGGGTTTGGCCCGAGATCGGGGTGTACGTCTCGGGCCTGACTCAAGACTGCGCCACCGCAGGGCGCGGCTGAAGGGAGCATGGTCACCTCACCCGAGGGTCGAAAGTCCCTACCTCACTCGCTCTCATGCATCAGGCGCCGCCGGGACGACCACGACAGTCGTGGGCGCGTGCTCGACGACGGCCACGGCCAGCGCGCGGCCGAGGGCGGCGGCGAGCATCCCCTC
>JAWWPM010000470.1:0-2510 GCA_033854915.1 Nocardioidaceae bacterium | reverse complement strand
CCTCCGAAGCTCGCAGAGGCGGTGTAGAACGGCATGAAGCCGGCCAGCCACGCGATCAGGCCCGCGGCGATGATCCCCAGGTCGAACTTGTGCGCGCCCTGGAGCGTGGTCTTGGCCTGGTTGAAGTCGTACTGCGAGCCACCGGCGGCCGGCGCACCGGACTGCGCAGGCGCGGCAGGGGCTGCAGGCGGAATGGGAGCGGCGGGCGGGGGGGTCGGCGCGGCATCGCTCGACGCGGCGGGGTCGGGCTGGGTGGGATCCGTGGGGTTCCCGGGCTGCTCGGTCATGATGTTTCACCCTCCTGGGTGCTCTGGACGACGGAAGCGTCCCGCTAAAACAAGGCGAAAGCAACGCTCCCCGCCGAAGATCCCCCCAGCGGACTAGGCGTCCGTCCGGCAGTCGACCGCCCGCGACCATCCGGTGGCGCGCTCCTCCACAGGCGAATTCCCGACCCAGGCGGTGAGTGGTCCGGCGCGCCTACCCTGCCGGCGTGCACCAGGTCGTCGCGGGCCGCTTCCAGCTGATCGAGCCGATCGGCGAGGGCGCCACGGGCATCGTCTGGCGGGCCCGCGACCGGCGGCGCCGCCGGGTCGTCGCGGTCAAGGTCCTCTCCCAGCACGGTGCCGACGACGTGCTCCGGTTCGTGCGCGAGCAGACGTTCCGTGTCGTCCATCCCCACGTCGTGGCGCCCGACGGGTGGGGGGCTGACGACGACGTGGTGGTGCTCGCGATGGACCTCGTCCGCGGCGGCACGGCCGAACGGCTGCTGGCGCGGTACGGCGCCCTGCCGGAGGACTACGTGGCCGTCCTCCTCGACCAGCTGCTGCAGGGCCTCGACGCGGTGCACCGGGCCGGGCTCGTCCATCGCGACGTGAAGCCCGCCAACCTCCTGCTCGAGCCCACCGGCACCGCGCGTCCGCACCTGCGGCTGGGTGACTTCGGCGTGGCCGCCCCGGTCGCCTCAGGCGCCACCGGCGCGGTCGGCACCGACGGCTACGTCGCCCCCGAGCAGGCCGCGGGCGCCCCACCCGAGCCGCGTCAGGATCTCTTCGCGGCCGGCATGACCGCAGCCGAGCTGCTCACCGGCCGCCTGCCCCAGGCGCCCGACGACCTGCCCCACGGGCGGCTGCGCCCGCTGCTGCGCAGCCTGGTCGCACCCGATCCCCGGGCCCGGCCTGCGAGTGCGGGAGCGTCGCTCGCCCTCCTGCGGCAGTACGGCGTGCCGACCGGGAGCCCGTGGCTGCGGCGGCCCCACCCACCCGACGTACCCGCCCTCCATGCGGCCCGGACCGGATGGCGCACACTCACTCGCTGAGGCTGTAGGCGCGGCGGGCGTTGTCCGCACCGACCAGCCGGGCCACGTGCGCGACGTCCTCGTCGGTCAGGTCACCGGACCCGGCCAGCTCGCCGAGCACCGTGCCCAGCGCGGAGCGGAACAGCACGGTGCCGAGCAGGTAGAGCTCGGCCAGGCCGTAGGCGTCGGTGGAGAACAGCAGCTTGCCGAACGGCACCAGCTCCAGGGTCTCGCGCAGGAGCGTGGTCGACAGGGCACCGGTGTTGTGGGTGGCCAGGCCGAGGTCCATGAAGACGTGCCCGAAGACCTGCGCGAGATAGGCGGCGTTGCGGTGGAACGGGTAGGTGTGCAGCAGGAGCACCGGCACGCCCCGCTCCTCGGTCGCGCGCAGGAACGCCGTCAGCCGGAGCGGGTCGCAGGCGAGCAGGTCGAGGTCGCTGTCGCCGTACCCCACGTGGAACTGCAGGGGCAGGCCGAGCTCCACGGCCGTGTGCGCGAGCCAGCCGCTGAGCACCGGGTCGGCGGCCCGGGTCGGGTCGACACCGGCCAGTGCCCGCCGGAGCGCGTCGGCGGTCGGTTTCGCGGCCGGCAGGTCGAGGCCGACGCGGTAGGCCGCGATGCTCTTCGCGGCCACCGCACCCGAGGCCCGGAGCCGCTCCTTGACGGCGTCCGCGAACCCGGCAGCCGGGGTGCCGTCGGCGAGCACGTCCTGTCCGACCGCCTCCAGCCGAACCACCTCCCGGCTGGTCGCGCCGCACGCCTGCGCCAGCTCCTCCGGGGTCGTCAGCAGGCCGGGGTTCAGGCCGGTGTCGACGAGGAAGCTGGCGATCCCTGTCTGGGTGAGGAACCTGCGGTTGACCTCGGCGGCCCCGAGGTCGGCTCGACGGTTGAGGTAGAGCTCGGCCGGGACGTGCGGCTCGAGGTCGAGCACCGGGGCGCACCAGCGTCGGATCGCCAGGCCCAGCATCGAGTCGAACAGCGTGGTGCCCAGCGGCGACGGCGCGTCCCCCTCGTTCATCAGCGCCTCGAACCCGGCCCGGTCGAGGTCCTCGGTCACCAGCCCGTGGCAGTGGTGGTCGACGAGCAGGCCGATGTCCAGGCTCACCGGGTGGCCTCCAGCGCTGCGACGAAGTCGTCGAGCAGATCCTGCGCAGGCTCGACACCGCAGGACACCCGGACCATCCCGTCGTCGATTCGAGCAGCCAGGCGCTCCTCG
>JAWWPM010000469.1:0-8335 GCA_033854915.1 Nocardioidaceae bacterium | reverse complement strand
GACGGCATCGGGCTGGAGTGCGCCAGCCAGCTGGCCGCGGCCGAGCCCGGCTGCCGGCTCGTGCTGGTCGGCCGCAGCCCCGACCGGACCGCGACCGCCGTGGGCCGGATCCGCGCCGAGCAGCCGGCCTGCCGCGTCGACTCCCTGCTGTGCGACTTCGCCGACCAGGCCGCCGTACGCCGGTTGGCCGAGGACCTGCTCAAGACCTGCGCCGGCATCGACGTCCTGGTCAACAACGCGGGCACCGTCTACTCCCGTCGGACGGAGACCACCGACGGCATCGAGGCGACGTTTGCGGTCAACCACCTGGGCGGCTTCCTGCTGACCGAGCTGCTGCGCGAGCGCCTGGTCGAGAGCGCCCCCGCCCGCGTGGTGTTCACCTCCTCGGAGGGCCACTACTCCGGGACCATGGACTTCGACGACCTCGGCTTCGAGCACGGCTACTCCATCATGCGGGCCTACGGCCGCTCCAAGCTGGCCAACGTGCTGACCGCGCGACTGCTCGCCCGTCGTCTCGAGGGCACCGGCGTGACCGTGACCGCGCTGCATCCCGGCGCCATCGCCACCAACATCTGGAGCCGGGCTCCGTGGTTCGCCCGTCCGGTGCTGGCGGTCATGAAGAAGTGGAAGATGGAGAGCCCCGAGGTGGGTGGCTCGCGGCTGGCCTACCTGGCGAGCAGCCCCGAGGTCGAGGGCCAGACCGGCGGCTACTACCAGCGCAACCGGCTGCGCGAACCCTCCGAGCTGGCGCGTGACGCGATCCTCGGCGAGCGGTTGTACGACGAGAGCGCACGGCTCGTGGGTCTGGGCGGGGCCGGCTGACGCTCGCCGACCCCGCCCGTCACCCGCGGAGGTCAGTGCTTGGTCAGCGTCGCCTTGTGGGTGAGCGCGGCCGAGACGTTGCCGACGTTGTCGGTCGCCTGGATCTTGTAGATCAGGGTTCCCTTCCTGAGCCCGACGAGCTTGCCGGCCCAGACGTGCGTCGCCGACGTGATCATCGTCAGCGCGCCGGCCTTGGCGAACGCCTTGGCCTTGGTGGCTGCCTTGACCCAGGTCTTCGTGGCGGCCTTGTAGGCGTACCACCGCGTGCCTCGCTTCTGGACCGCACGCAGGGAGACCTGCTTGACGCCGGTGCCCGGCGCGTCGGTCGCCTTGCCCCGCAGCGTCTTCCAGGACTTCACCGACTTCTTGTGGGTCTTCGGAAGAAGCAGCTTCACCACCGGCGCTGCCGTATCGGCGCTGACCACGACCGGGGTGGTGCTGATCGGGCTGGCGGCGTTGTGGGCCTCGTCGGTGATGGTCACCACCGGGGTGAACGCGCCGGCGACCGAGTAGACATGGGTGATGCTGGTGGTGCCGGTCCAGTCGATCGGCGCGGTCCCGTCGCCCCAGTTCACCGATTGCGTGATGTGGTCCGCCGGGCTGAAGTCGTCGTGCAACGCGCTCTGAGTGACGGTGACCGAGGTGAAGGCGGCCCACGCCGTGACGGGACCCACGGAGAAGGTCCCCGTGGGCGCGGTGGTGTCACCGATCACGATCGCAGGGACAGCCACGACGCCCGAGTTGCCGGCAGCGTCCTTCAGGGTGACCGTCGGCAGGTAGCGGCCGATGGCAGTGTAGGTGTGGTTGAGGGTCGTGCCACTCGTCCACGGGACAGAGGTGCCGTCGCCCCAGTCGACCGTACGCGTGATCCCGACGGTCCCGGAGTCGTCGGAGAGCGTCTGCTGGGTGATCGTCGCATGGGTGCCGGTCCAAGACGACGTGAAGGAGCCTTGCGGGGCAGTCACGTCAGCCAAGGGGAACGAGAAGGTGCTGGTAGAACCCTTGCGGTGGACCGCAACCGGTGTCACGGCAAGGCTGGCCGTACCCGGCGCCGAGGTGATGGTCGTGCTCCACGACGGGGCGATGACCGTGGCTGAGGCCAGCGTCACGCCGTTCTTGGTGATGGCGACGCGGTACTTGGTGGCACCTGCGGCCGGGTCCCAGCTACTGGCCACCGTGTACGTCCCGGCAGCGGCCGGCGTCGCGGTCGCCGTCAGGTGCGTGAGGCCACCGGGCTTGGTCGGCTTGGCTTGCGCGGCTGTAGTGCCGAAAGCGCCGATCAGCAGGCTGGCCGTGAGGCCGCCGGCGAGCATGCGGAACGTGCGAACGCCGTTCATCTGATCCCCTAGTGACAACCGACTCCCCCGAGCCGGACCTCGATCTGAGGCGCTCCCATTGAATCGGTCCACGCCGCACCGCCGTGGAAGAACCCACAAACTGGCCAGACATCATGCCGCCGTGAGGCGAAATCTGTCCGTTCGGACCGCGAGGGCTAGTGGATCCGCATCATGCCACGCATCCGGGCATGGTCGGACACAGTCGGACATTGCCCGACCGACCTGCTACGCGCACGCGCGGAGGTCAGTACCAGCCGTGACCCTGCTTGAAGCCCCAGGCCCCGCAGGGCGAGCCGTAACGTTCCTGGATGTAGCCCAGGCCCCACTTGATCTGGGTGACCGGGTTGGTGCGCCAGTCGGACCCGGCGGTGGCCATCTTGGAGCCGGGCAGGGACTGCGGGATGCCGTAGGCGCCCGACGAGACGTTCTCGGCGTTCACCCGCCAGCCGCTCTCGCCCATCCACAGCGGCACCAGGCAGGACATCTCCGAGGATGACCATCCGTACGACGACAGCAGCGCGTCCGCGATGGCCTGCGGGTCCTGGGCCGAGAGGCTCTGCTGGCCGCTGACCGCGGGGCCGGAGGTCAGCCCGAGGGCGGCCTGCTTGGCCGGGTCGCGGCCGGCGCGCCGGTCGAACGAGCGCGAGACCGGTGCGCTGCGCGTGACGGCGGCGCTCCGGGAGAGGTCGGTGTTCGTCGCAGCGCCACCTCCGGCGCCGGCTCCGCCGGCCGTGACGGGGCTGATCGCACCGGCCAGGGGCAGAGCGGTGTGCGGCGCATGCACGACCCCGGCCGCAACCGCCACACCGGTGGCGGTCATCGCCAGCCCGCTCAGGGCCAACGACGTACGACGGCCGCGGCGCGACGACCTGGCCCGCACGGCACCGAGGTGACTCGGCCCGGCGAAGGCCGCCGGCAGCTCGGGGGCAGGCGCAGCCCGGTGCTTGGGGACGTACTGCTCTGAAGGCACAGGTGAACTCAGCGGGGTAGACGACTCGGTGGAGTGCACCGCCGTCGGGGCTCCGAGACCTCACCCGGTCGACGATGAACTGCAAGCCACCCTGCATGACATCGAGGAGGCGTGCAAACCGAACGACCGAGAAAGTGTCGAAAGTCCCGGGCGAATTTCACCTCAGGTGTCACAGGAGTCACACAAGCGTGATCCAGGCACAGGCATCGGTGCCTCAGATCACGAAGGGATCACGGGCGGGGCCACTCGCGCGGCCCCGCCCGGTGCGGTCCTCAGAGGGTGACGTTCTCCAGCATCTCGGTGACCAGGGCCGCGATCGGCGACCGTTCCGAGCGGGTCAAAGTGACGTGGGCGAAGAGCGGGTGGCCCTTCAGCTTCTCCACGACCGCGACGACCCCGTCGTGCCGGCCGACCCGCAGGTTGTCGCGCTGGGCGACGTCGTGGGTGAGCACGACCTTGGAGTTGGCCCCGATCCGGGAGAGCACCGTGAGCAGCACGTTGCGCTCCAGCGACTGCGCCTCGTCGACGATCACGAAGGAGTCGTGCAGCGAGCGGCCGCGGATGTGGGTCAGCGGCATCACCTCGAGCATGCCGCGATCGAGGATCTCCTCGATCACCTCGCGGGAGGTCACGGAGCCGAGCGTGTCGAAGACCGCCTGGGCCCAGGGCGACATCTTCTCCGACTCGGAGCCGGGCAGGTAGCCCAGCTCCTGCCCGCCCACCGCGAAGAGCGGACGGAAGACCACGACCTTCTGGTGCTGACGTCGCTCGAGAGCGGCCTCCAGCCCGGCGCACAGCGCCAGGGCCGACTTGCCGGTCCCGGCCCGGCCGCCCAGGGAGACGATCCCGACCTCGGGGTCGAGCAACATCTCCAGCGCGATCCGCTGCTCGGCGGAGCGGCCGTGGATGCCGAACGCCTCCCGGTCACCGCGCACCAGGTGCACGTGCTTGTCCGCGCCGACGCGTCCGAGCGCCGTACCCCGGTCGGAGAGCAGGACCAGTCCGGTGTGGCAGGGCAGCTCGCGGGCCTGCTCGATGTCGGCCCACCCGTCGTCGTAGAGCTCGTCGAGGGCCGTGGACCCGATCTCGAGCTCGGCCATGCCGCTGTAGCCCGGGTCGGAGTCGCCGTAGGACTCACCGTGGTACTCCTCGGCGCGCAGGCCGACCGCCGAGGCCTTGATCCGCATCGGCAGGTCCTTGGAGACCAGCGTGACGTTGTGACTCTCGTTGGCGAGGTTGCGGGCGACCGCCAGGATCCGGGTGTCGTTGTCCCCGAGCCGGAACCCCGACGGCAGGGAGGCCGGGTCGGTGTGGTTGAGCTCCACCCGGATGGAGCCACCTTCCTCGCCGACCGGCACCGGCTCGTCGAGCCGGCCGTGGGTGATCCGCAGCTCGTCGAGAGCACGCAGGGCCGTGCGCGCGAAGAACCCGAGCTCGGGGTGATGGCGCTTGGCCTCGAGCTCGGTGATCACGACAACGGGCAGGACGACCTCGTGCTCCTCGAACCGGCGCATCGCGCCGGGATCCGACAGCAAGACGCTGGTGTCGAGGACGAAGGTTCGGACGGAGCGCTTCTTCTGCGACGGCACCGGGCACCCCTCACCAGACCGCGCGGGGCACTCCTCGCCCGGTCCTCATTGATCAGCTGACGGACCGGGAAGGGTCTCGAGGGTCGAAGTGCCGACCCCCTCGGCAGTGCGCTCCCGCACCACCGCGCGGTGGCAGCCACCGCGTTGTCTGGTCGTGAATCGACACGTTCGAGCCTCCCGATTCGGCGGGCCTTCCCCGGCTCGCCGATGCATCGAAACGTACGCCGGTGCGTGGACCTTTCGGCTCCGACACGCGAGAACTCGGGGTGAAGAGCAGGTGACGGCCGGTCAGGAGCCGAACCGGCGCTCGCGCTGGGCATAGGCCCGGATGGCGCGCAGGAAGTCGACCTTGCGGAAGTCGGGCCAGTAGGCCTCGCAGAAGTAGAACTCGCTCTGGGCGCTCTGCCAGAGCAGGAAGCCACCGAGCCGCTGCTCACCGGAGGTACGGATCACCAGGTCGGGGTCGGGCTGGCCCTTGGTGTAGAGGTGCTCGGCGATGTGGTCGACGTCGATGACCTCGGCCAGCTCCTCGAGGCTGGTACCGCGTTCGGCATGCTCCTGGAGCAGGGAACGTACGGCGTCGGCGATCTCGCGTCGCCCGCCGTACGGCACCGCGACGTTGACCAGCAGCCCGTCGACGTCGCGGGTGGCCTCCTCTGCCTCCTTCAGCCTGGTCGTCACCGCCGCCGGCAGCAGGTCGAGGGCTCCGACCGGGTGGATCCGCCAGCGGTGCTGGACGGCGAGCGCCTCCACTGCGTCGCCGATCACGGTGAGCAGCCCTTCGAGCTGGTCGGGCGGCCGGTTGAGGTTGTCGGTCGACAGCAGCCAGAGCGTCACGACCTGGACCCCCACCTCCTCGCTCCACTGCAGCAGGGGCTCGATGTTGGCGGCGCCGGCGCGGTAGCCGTGGGTGGGGTCTCCGCCGACCCCCTTGGCCCAACGGCGGTTGCCGTCGAGCATGACCCCGATGTGCCTCGGGATGCGCTCCTTGGGCAACGCCTTGACCATCCGCGCCTCGTAGGCGGGGTACAGCAGCCGACGCACCTGCTCCTTGAGCTCGGGGATCACGGCCACCGCATGATGGTAACGGTCTCGATGCAACCTCGGCTTCCATGCTTGGCCTGCCCGCTCGACGGGTACGGTCTCGATATGAACGACTCTCTGCGCGTGGGCCTGGACTCCCTGGCCCATCAGGTCGCAGAGCAGGTCGCCGAGGTCAAGCCCCATCTGCGCGGCTGGCTGCACCTGGCCACCGCCCCGCTGACCCTGGCCGCCGGGATCGTCCTGGTCGCGCTGTCACCGACCGCCACCACCCGCTGGGGCTCGGCGGTCTACGTCGCCTCGGCGGTGCTGCTGTTCTCGACCTCGGCGCTCTACCATCGCGGCCACTGGTCACCGCGTGTCGGTGGCGTGCTCCGGCGGCTCGACCACGCCAACATCTTCCTGCTGATCGCCGGCTCCTACACGCCGTTCTCGCTGATGCTGCTGCGCGGCACCGACCGGGTCGTGATGCTGGCGGTGGTCTGGTCCGGCGCCCTGCTGGGAGTCGCGTTCCGCGTGCTCTGGATCGGCGCGCCCCGCTGGCTGCACACCCCGGTCTACATGGCGCTCGGCTGTGCGGCGGTGTTCTTCCTCCCCGAGTTCGCCCGCGGCGCCGAGCGGCTCGGCGTCGGTACCGGCATCGCGATCCTGGTGCTGATCGCGGCCGGGGGCGCGCTCTACCTCCTGGGCGGGGTGGTCTACGGCTTCCGCCGGCCCGACCCCTGGCCGCACTTCTTCGGCTTCCACGAGGTCTTCCACTCGCTGACCATCATGGCGTTCGCGGCGCACTACGTCGGAGTCTCGCTGGCGACCTACTCGCTGCGCTGACCCTGGCCCCCACTCGTCCGGGCCGCACACCCACGACGTACGACGTGTGCTCGCTCACGTCGGGGAACATCCCGGCGCCGCCAGGCGTCACACCCGACGTATGTCTGACGCGAGCCCCCACACCCTGTCCTACCCGACCGTCGTCGCCGGTGCGGTAGCTGCGGCGACCGCCACCGCCTTGTCCTACCAGCTCGGCCTGGTCGGCACGATCCTCGGCGCCGCCGTGGCGAGCGTGATCAGCGCCGTGGTCACCAACGCGCTCGGCAGCTGGATCGCCCGCCTGCACGGCGCCACCCGCGCCCGGGACCCGCTGCCGTTCCAGCGGCTCGTCGTGGGCGTGATCGCGATCGGCCTGGTGGCGCTCGCGTTCCACACCGGGCTCGACCTGGTCACCCGAGGTCTCCCCACGGACGGCTTCGCGGGGCGGCTGCTCACCTCGAGCGGCCTCGGCTGACTCCTCGGGGTCAGTGCGCGCCGGTCGGCGGGGCGCTGGTCGGCACCCGGACCGTGAAGGTCGAGCCCTCGCCCTGCACGGACTGCACGTCGATCGAGCCGCCCAGCCGCGCCAGGATCCGCTGTGAGATCGCCAGACCCATGCCGTTGCCCGGCACTCCACGGGCCAGTGGGTCGCGGGAGCGACTGAACATGTCGAAGACCGTGCCCTGGTCCTCCTCGGGGATCCCGATGCCGTCGTCGGCGCAGGTGAGCTCCACGACGTCACCCACCCGCCTCAGGCCCAGTCGCACCTGTCCGCCCGGCAGGCTGAACTTCACCGCGTTGGCGACCAGGTTGACGAACACCCGCGACAGCGCGTCGACGTCGACCGGCACGACGAGCTCGCCCGGAGCGTCGAGCTCGAAGGTGATGCCGCGCAGCTGGGCCTCGGTCTCGGCGTGCCGGCAGGCGTCACGCAGCACGACCGCCAGGTCTCCCTGGGTGGGCGCGCCGAGCAAGCCCTCCTCGGCCCGGGCCAGCGCCAGCAGGTCGTCGACCAGCCCGGACAGGCGCAGTGCGCTGCGCCGGATCGCGTCGACGGGATGGTGGCCGGTGTCCTCGAGGCGCTGACCGGAGGCGAGCAGCTCGGTGTTCAGGGTGATCGCGGTCAGCGGCGTCTTCAGGTCGTGGGTGATCGACACGACCAGCTCCCGACGGTAGGCGTCGAGCTCACGCAGCTCCTCGACCAGCGCCCGGTCGCGCCGGCGTCCCTCCAGATGACCCACCACGGTGCCCACGTGCCGGCCGAGACGGCGTACGACGTCGCGCTCGGGAGTCGTCCAGGGCTGGTCCTGGGTGGTCCGGAACACGAGCAGGGCGCCCCACATGCCGGTGCCGCTGCCGACCGCGGCGAGCAGTGCCTCCTGCTGGCCGACAAGCCCGGCCAGGCGGCCGAGCAGCGGTGCGTCGTCCTGGGTGAGGGTCCGGTCGTCACGCCAGCAGACCGCCACCAGCGGCTCGATCAGGGTGCAGATGTCGGTGCCGAGGTGCGCCGCCGCCTCCGGTGGGTGGCATGCCGCCTCGGCATGGACCCCTGCCGCGATCTCGACGCAGGCCCACCCGACCCGGGCGTCGACCATCTCGGTCAGGCCCGCGGACACCTCACGGAGCACCGCGGGCGCGTCGGGCTGCTGGCCGGCGAGGTGCAGGAGCTCCTCGGCGCCGAAGGCCAGCCGCAGCTGCTCGGCGAGCAGCTCCTGCATGACGAGGCTGTGCAGCGCCAGCCTGGCCTGGCCGGCGTACGCCTCGAGCAG